>DRKE01000552.1 GCA_011051925.1 Deltaproteobacteria bacterium | reverse complement strand
TTCAGGAATCCGGGCACCGGAGGGATGCACCCCATGTTCCCCGCGACCGGTTCGACGATGATCGCAGCGATCTGCTGGCCCCAGCGGTCGAAGGCCTCGCGGGTCGCTTCGAGATCGTTGTAGGGTGCCACGATCGTGAGGTCGGTCATCGCCTTCGGCACGCCCGGCGAACCCGGGATTCCGAGGGTCGCGACGCCGCTGCCGGCACCGACGAGCAGCCCATCGGAATGTCCGTGATAGCAGCCGTCGAATTTCAGGATGCGATCACGACCGGTGACACCCCGCGCGAGGCGCAGCGCGCTCATGGTCGCTTCGGTTCCCGAGCTGACCATGCGGATCTTCTGGATCGACGGAAGGACCCGGCGGATCGCCTCCGCGAGATCGCTTTCGCGAACGGTCGGTGCGCCGAAGCTCGTCCCCGTCTTCATCGCGTCCCGCACCGCCGCGAGCACCTTCGGGTGGGCGTGGCCCAGGATCATCGGTCCCCAGGATCCGACGTAGTCGATGTATTCGTTGCCGTCGATGTCGCGGATGCACGCCCCGCGCGCCGACTCGATGAAACGTGGCGTGCCCCCGACCGACCCGAAGGCCCGGACGGGACTGTTGACGCCGCCGGGAATCAGACGTCGCGCACGACGGAACTCACGCTTCGATCGCGTCAGGTCCATCCGATCACTCGTCTCCGTCGTCCGCTGCTCCGTTTCCGGAAGCACCGGAACCCGTCGCCCTCTCCGGCGGGGTGCCCGCCCCGGGCGTACCCGAGACTTCCCCATCGCCCGCCAGATCCTCTTCCGCGACGCGCGCGATCGACACGAGTTTCTCGTCGGGTCCGAGATTCATGATCCGAACGCCCTGGGTCGCGCGACCCATCGACGAGATTCCCGCAACCGGGCAGCGAAGGACCTTGCCACGATCGGTGATCAGCATGACGTCGTCGTCGTCGACCACCTGGGCGATCCCGACGACCGGTCCGTTCCGTTCGTTCGCCCGGATGTTGATGATCCCCTGCCCGCCGCGACGTTGTGGGCGGTATTCGGAGAGCGGCGTCCGCTTGCCGTAACCGCGTTCGGTCGTCGTCAGGATCTGGGCGTCACCGGCCAGGATCTCCATGCCCACGACCTCGTCACCGTTGCCGAGGGAGATTCCGCGAACGCCCGTGGCGGTTCGACCCATCGCCCGGGCGTCCGATTCGTGGAAGCGGATCGACTTGCCCGCGCGCGTGGCGAGAAGAACGTCATCACTTCCACTACTGCGACCCGCGGCGATCAGTTCGTCTCCTTCGACGAGATTGATCGCGATGATGCCCGCCTTGCGGGGGTTCGCGAACGCGCGAAGAGAGGTCTTCTTGATGATGCCGTGACGGGTCGAAAGGATGATGTACTCGTCCGCGGCGTCTTCGAAGCTTCTAACGGGCAGCATCGTCTGGACCTGCTCGCCAGCCTGGAGCTGGAGGACGTTGACGATGGCCTTGCCCTTGGCCGCCCTGCCGAGTTGGGGCAGTTCATGGACCTTCAACCAGTGCAGACGTCCCAGATTCGTGAAGAAGAGCAGATAGGCATGGGTCGACGCAACGCCGAGATGGCGGACGAAATCCTCCTCGCGCGTCGACATTCCCTTCGCGCCCTTGCCGCCCCGCCGTTGTTGGCGGTAGAGCGTGACAGGATTCCGCTTGATGTATCCCAGATGCGAAAGCGTGACGACCATGTCTTCTTCGACGATCAGATCCTCGTTCGTGATCCCGTCGATCGCCGGGGCCAGCTGGGTTCTGCGCTCGTCGCCGAATTTGTCGTCGATCTCGCGCAACTCGCCAACGACGACCTCGAGGATCCGTTCGTCACTCGCCAGAAGACCCTTCAGATCGGCGATCGTGGCTCGCAGCGCTTCCAACTCGTCGATGACCCGCTGGCGTTCCATTGCCGTGAGGGCACGCAAGCGCATGTCGAGGATGGCCTGGGCCTGGCGCTCAGACAGGTCGTAACGTGTCATCAATTCGGCTCGGGCCGTTGCCGCATCGGCCGCCGCGCGGATCAACGCGATGATCTCGTCGAGATGATCGAGGGCAATGGCGAAACCCTCGAGAATGTGGGCGCGGGCTTCGGCCTGGGAGAGATCGTAGATCGCGCGACGGATCACGACTTCCTTGCGGAACTCGATGAAGTGTCGGAGGGCTTCCTTGATCGAAAGGGTCTGGGGTCGATTCGCGACCAGGGCCAGGAGATTGACGCCGAAGGTCGTCTGGAGCGGTGTCATCTTGTAGAGCTGGTTCAAGATGATGTCTTCCGCGGCATCCTTCTTCAATTCGATGACGATCCGCATGCCCTCGCGACTGGATTCGTCGCGAAGGTCGGCGATGCCTTCGAGGCGACCTTCCCGGACGAGGTCGGCGATCCGCTCCAGCAGGAGGGATTTGTTGACCTGATACGGAATCTCGGTCACGACGATGCGGGTACCGCGCTTGTAGGGCTCGAATTCCGCAACGGCCCTCAGGATGAGGTGACCGCGACCCGTCGCGTAGTAGCTGCGAATCCCATCGGTTCCACAGAGCAGCGCTCCCGTCGGAAAATCCGGTCCTGGCATCTTTTCGAGGATGTCGTCGAGGCTGCAGTCGGGATCGTTCGCTTCGAGAATCAGGGCAGCGATCAGCTCCCGAAGATTGTGCGGGGGTACGTTCGTCGCCATTCCCACGGCAATCCCCGCGGAGCCGTTGGCCAGCAGGTTCGGAAAGCGGGTCGGAAGGACGATGGGTTCTTCCATCTGCCCGTCGAAATTCGGCTGGAAGTCGACGGTCTCGCGATCGATGTCGCGCAGCATCTCCTCGGCGATCTTCGAAAGCCTCGCTTCGGTATAGCGATAGGCTGCCGGAGAGTCCCCGTCGATGCTTCCGAAATTTCCTTGACCGTCGACGAGCGGATAGCGGAGCGAGAAATCCTGGGCCATTCGCACCATCGAATCGTAGACGGCACTGTCTCCATGGGGGTGGTAGTGCTTCAGGACCTCACCGACGACACCTGCGGATTTCGAGTAGGGCCGATTCGAGTGCAGGCCTTCCTGATTCATCGCGTAGAGGATGCGGCGGTGGACGGGCTTCAGCCCGTCCCGGACATCGGGCAGGGCGCGATTGATGATCACGGACATCGAGTAGGCGAGAAAGGACGAACGGACTTCGTCCTCGATGTTCACCGTGGAGAATCCATCCTCGGGTGGGGTCGGCGCGGGAGGTGTCTCGTCGCCGGGTGGGTCGATGGTCTCATCGGACACGATAGATTCTCACCTCCGCCGACTAGACGTCGAGGTTCGTGACGTTGAGGGCGTTGTCTTCGATGAATCGGCGGCGTGGTTCCACGATGTCGCCCATGAGCGTCGTGAAGACATCATCCGCTTCGACCGCATCTTCGATGCGGATCTGCACGAGATTCCGGTTTTCTTCGTTCATCGTCGTCTCGGCAAGCTGGTCGGGGTTCATCTCTCCCAGGCCCTTGTAGCGCTGGATGGAGAGGCCTTTGTTCGCAATCTCGAGGATGCGCGCGAAAAGCGAGGAGATCAGCGCGAACGTCTCGGGATCATTGTCGGCATGGCGCAGCGTGTACGGCGGCGGGCCGAGATCGGCAAGCTCCTGGGAAAGACGGACCATCTTGATGAATTCGGCGGAGGTGACGAGTTGTCGATCGAGGGCGCTCCGAAGCGTCTGACCGGCGCGTCGGGAGCGGGCGACGAGCTTGTGGCCGCTTCCATCGAGTTCCGGCTCGGTCGTCCAGCTCAGTTCTTCGACGCCGTCTCCGCTCTCCGGAGGATGTGCGCGCTGCAGTTCTGCCTCGATCGCGGGAGCGACGTCTTCGAGAAGGACACGCGGATCCTCGAGATCGTCGAGCGTGGGACGACCGACATGAGCGGCCGCATCGACGATCCGTTCATCGAAAAGGCGGATGTTGAAATGGTCGAGGGATTTCTGCCGGCGACTGGCATTCTTGAGGAGCGCGCGCAGCTCCTCTCCCTCCCGGGTGACGCCATCTCCGCAATCGACGCTGGCTCCCGCGAGTGCGAGATCGAAGAGATAGTCCTCGAGAGCCGCCTCGTCCTTGAGGTAGCGGCTGGTCTTGCCTCGCTTCACCTTGAACAACGGAGGCTGCGCGACGTAGAGATAGCCGCGATCGATCAGATCACGCATTTGTCGATAGAAGAAGGTGAGCAAGAGCGTGCGGATATGACTTCCATCGACATCCGCATCGGTCATGATGATGACACGGTGGTATCGGGCCTTCTCGGCGGCGAAGTCCTCGCCGATTCCCGTCCCCAGAGCGGCGATGATCGCCTGGATCTCGGCGCTGGCGAGCATACGGTCGATCCGGGCACGTTCGACGTTGAGGATCTTCCCCCGGATGGGAAGGATGGCCTGGGTCGCGCGCGAACGCCCCTGCTTTGCCGTCCCACCGGCTGAATCGCCTTCGACGATGAAGAGTTCGCATTTCGCGGGATCCCGTTCCTGACAATCGGCCAGCTTGCCGGGCAGGCTGAAATCCGAGAGCGCCCCCTTTCGACGCGCGAGATCCCGCGCCTTTCGGGCGGCTTCGCGAGCACGTGCAGTATCGATGATCTTGGCCACGATCGGTTTCGCGACCCGTGGATTCTCCTCGAGGTAGCTGGTCAGCTGTTGGTAGACGATGCCTTCGACGACCCCGCGAACCCCGCTCGTTCCCAGCTTGGTCTTCGTCTGTCCCTCGAATTCCGGCTGGGGGATCTTCACGGAAACGACCGCCGTCAATCCTTCACGCAGGTCCTCTCCGGTGACCGAGGGCAGGTCGGATTTTGCGCCCTTGGCAGCCGGTTTCGATCCCGATTTCGTGTTCGATGCGATATATCGGTTCAAAGCGCGCGTGAGCGCCGTACGGAAGCCGACCAGGTGGGTTCCGCCCTCGATCGTGTTGATGTTGTTGGCGAAGGTGAAGACCGCTTCGTTGTACGAGTCGTTGTATTGAAGGGAGATCTCGGCGTCGACCGTGACCTCACGACCGTGATCGTCGAAGGTCCGCTGTCCGCTCAGGTAGATCGGGTCCGGGTGGAGCGGGCTCTTCTTCTCGTTCAGGTGTTCGACGAACGAGTTGATTCCGCCCTCGTAGCAGAAGTCGTGACTCTTGTCGGTGTTGGTATCGTGGATCACGATGCGTACGCCGGCATTGAGGAAGGAGAGTTCCCGAAGCCGTTTGGAGAGGGTATCGAAGGAGAATTCGGTGGTGGCGAAGATTTCTGGATCCGGCCGGAAGGTCACGCGCGTTCCCGTCCGATCCGTGTCGCCGACGATCTCGAGAGGACCTTCGGGAATACCGCGGCGATAGGTCTGGCGGTGGAGTTTTCCACCCCGTGCGATCTCGACTTCGAGTCGCTCCGAAAGAGCATTCACGACGGAAACGCCGACCCCGTGGAGCCCACCCGAAACCTTGTAGGAATTCTCATCGAATTTCCCGCCGGCATGCAAGGTGGTCATCACGACTTCGCACGCGGATCGGCCCTCCGATTCGTGGAGATCCGTGGGAATGCCCCGACCGTTGTCGACGACCGTGACGCTGCCATCGGCTTCGAGAGTGACACGGATCTCATCGCAATGGCCGGCGAGGGCTTCGTCGATCGAGTTGTCGACGATTTCGTAGACGAGATGGTGCAGTCCATCGGGACCGGTCGTCCCGATATACATGGCAGGTCGTTTCCTGACTGGTTCGAGGCCTTCCAGGACCTCGATCGAACTGGCGTCGTAGCTCACGGACCGTCTTTCCAGGGGATTCGGCGCTGCGACTCGGGCTCGGCCATGCGCGCATGCGCGATCTTTGATCGCCCTGATTTCGAGTTCGGGATTCCAAGGCGGATTCCCGGTTTTTCCGGCGTTCGAGATTGCCGCCGTAAACCTGTCTCAGGCGTCCCAAGAGAGTACCGGAACCCCGAGGGTCAAGCAAAGTGATTTTCAGGTGTGATCTCTGAAGGGAGCGCATTCTGCAGCGATAGAGCACCCGTTTTGAAACGGACACGGATTTCCCGAGGGAAGCATGATTGCCGGGGGAATCCGGCCTGCCTCACGGCTGGATCAGATGCGCATCGGCATGACGACCGCGATCGTCTTCTCGTCATCCGGCGGTGAGAGCCGGGAAGGCGACAACTCGTCCTGGAAGGAAAAACGGATCTCTTTCGACTGGACCGCGTTGATCGCATCGATCAGGTATTTCGCGTTGAAGCCGATCGTGAGGGCATCGCCCGCGTAGTCGATATCCAGCTCCTCCCTCGCGTCCCCGAGATCGGGATTGCTGGAGGAGATCACGAGCTGCCCGTCGCCGAGTTCGAGCTTGACCGCTCGACTCCGCTCGGATGAAAGAAGAGCGACGCGACGAACCGCCTGGACGAGCAGATCACTCGGCAGGATGAGGTGGCGGGTCAGTTCTTTCGGGATGACCTGGCCGTAGTTGGGGAACTCGCCTTCGATGAGGCGCATGACGAGCGTGACACCGCCCTTGCGAGCCAGTCCATTGTTGTTCGCGAAGGCCAGTTCGATCTCTTCGGCATCGGGTTCGTCCACCAGTCGCTTCAGCTCCCCGAGACCCTTTCTCGGGATGATGACACCACTGGCGAGCGCGCTCGTATCCCCATCGATTTCACGGTCGATACAGGCGAGACGGTGGCCATCGGTCGCGACGAGACGAATGGCACCGGTCTCGCCCAGGACCTCGAGATAGACGCCGTTCAGGTTGTATCGGGTCTCATCCAGCGAAGCCGCGTACATGGTCCGCTCGATCATCGAACTGAGCAGGTCAGCGGGAATCGGAACGGTTTTTTCGGGATTGAATTCGGGAAGCGTGGGGTATTCCTCGGCCGCCGTACCAGCCAGGGTGAATCGGCTGCGATTGCAGCGGATCTCGAGGTAGGAATTCGGGGTCGAGGAAAGCTCGATCTTCTCGTCGGGCAGTTCTCGAACGATCTCGAAGAGTTTCTTTGCCGAGACCGTGAGGCCACCCGCTTCACTGACGTCGGCAGCATGTTGGCTGCGGATGCCGACCTCGAGATCGGTCGCCGCGAGGTGGAGCAGCCCCTCCTTGCCCTTCACGGGGGCTTCGATCAGGGTATTGGCCAGGATGGGCATCGAGTTTCGTTTCTCGACGATCGATTGGATGCGGCCCAGACCACGAAGGAACTCGGATTTGGTGATCGAGAGTTTCATCTGCTCTCTCTTCTGCTGTTCGATTGATTGAGAGGAATGGTAGTAGAGAGTGACAAAGAAACGGACAAAAGCGGTTCA
>DRKE01000551.1 GCA_011051925.1 Deltaproteobacteria bacterium | reverse complement strand
GTGGGGCCGACCTTCGTGATGTCGCCGGCCAGCGACGGCGCGATCGAGGAGATCTCGACGTCGAGGTCGAGCTGGATCCGGCCGCGATGCCCGGCCTTCGCCTCGATGTCGAGACGGATGCCGATATCCGTCCGTTCGAAGCGGATCGTCCGGGACAGCAGGTTCCGGACCTGCGAGAGCGCGCTGCCGTCGCCCGCATCGGCCGCATCCGTCCCGCCCGCGAGCCCGCCCTCTTCCGTCACGGGAACGGGGACGTTGTTGCCGACGAAGATCTCGTGTCGCTCGCCCGCGGTCACGACGAGATGCGGTTGGATCAGGACTTCCGTCCGGGCCCGGAACTCCCCCGCGTCGATCACGCCCGTATCCTCGATCGGAATCGTCACCCCGTTTCCGCCATCGATTTCGAAGGGGACGTTGGCATCCCGCGCGACCCGACCGAAGAGGCGCGTCTGCTGGGTGGGCTGGGCGAGAAATCCGCCCGGTGTGGGTGAACTGATGAGGCGCCCGACGAGTTCGTCCGCTTCGTTCCCGGGCAGGAGGGGAACGTTGAAGGCGAAGCCGAGTGTGAAGTTGCGGGGCGTTCGGAGTTCGGAGATCGTGATGTCGACCGCGATCTGCTGCGGGGGTTCGTCGAAGATCTCGAGGACCTCCCGGATCAGCCGCTGGGTGCCCGGATCCGCGCGCACGACGAGCGAACGGCTCGCCTTGTCCACGACGATCGAGAAATCGGCGCCCGCGAGCTCGCCCCCGATGTCTTCCGAAGCGATACGGCTCGCCGCGCCCGACTGGCCGAGCCCCCGGATCAGTTCCGCGACCTCCTCCGCGTCACGGTTCAGGACGCGCAGGATGCGGATCTCTCCTCCTCCTTCGGCGGGGCGATCGAGACGGGCGAGAAAGCGTCTCAGGCGGGCGACCTCGTCGGCCGAGCCCCGGAAGAGGATGCTGTTGGTCCGCACGTCGCTCCAGACCTGCAGGGCCCCGGGCGAGCTGCTTCCCGACGCGAAGCGCGCCTCGACGAGGCTTTCGATCTCGTCGACGCCGCGATAGCGCAGGACCCGCAACCCGATCGGAAGTCGTTCGAGCCGATCGAGTTCGCGGGCGATCGTCATGAGCCGCGCGATCGCCCTTTCCGGGCCGCTCGCGATCAGGCTTCGCGTCGGTTCGAAGGGAACGAGGGTGACGCGCGCCCCGGAGAGCGGATCGAGCACGTTCATCACGGTCTGGAGGTCCGCCGCTTCGAGGGGGATCAGCGCCGTCACGAAGGCCTCCGCCGAGGATCCAGCCGCGTCGGTGAATGGCGATTCCCCGACCGCCGTCGCCATCTTGGCGATCCGCCAGTTCCCGGCCGTGGAAGGCAATAGCGAGAACCCGAGCATCGAGAGCGAGGCGTCGAGAATCGACCAGGCTTCCCCCTCGGTGACCGGACGCTGTGTCACGATGGAGACGTTGCCGCGGACCTGATCGTCGAAGAGGATCGTCCGACGGGTCTCGGTCGCGACCTGGTCGATCAGCTTCTCGATCCGGATGCGCTTGTGGTTCAGCGGAAAGGTCCGCTCGGCCGCGAACGCCGGCAGGACCCACATCGCCGCCACGGCGACGAGGAAAGCGGAAACACGGGCAGAGGGGGACGGCACGGCGCAAGGCTATCCGAGCGTCCCCGGTCGGCGCCACTCAGCGCCAGGGGCTGCGGAATTCCCAGACCCGGATCTTGACCGCGAAGCGGAATTCGTGGACCTCCCAGTTCTGGTAGTCGACCTCGTCGTTGTTCCCGGCTCCCCCTTCGAGATCGAAGGTCTGGTCGGGCAGGCCCACGAATCGGTATCCGAGACTCAGGGCGACCCGATCGGTGAGGTCGTAGTTGACGCCGGCTCCGATATTCCCGGCGAAGTCGATCAGATCATCCTTCGCGCTCAAGACGTTGCTCGTCGAATCGACCTCGACTGCGCTGAAACCGACCCCGCCTCCGAGATAGAGACTCGCCGGTTCGAGCCAACGACGAACCCGCGGTTGGCGGCCGAGGCCGAACACGTACTGGACCGGCCGATAGACCGACACGAGCGGAATGTCGACCCAGAAATTGACGAAGGTCGTCGTCACGTTGATCTCGCTGAAGAAGTCATCCTGTCCGGTCGTATCCGTCCTGAACTCGTATTCCCGAAGACCCGAGGCTTCGAGTTCGACGCGAAGGGGCCAACGCGGAAGACGGACGTCGAGAAGCCACTCGCGCGGAACCAGCTCGTCCATCGGGACTTCGAGCCCGACGGCAAGCGCCAGGGCCGGCGAGGAGTCATTGTCATCCCCCCGGAAGCGGATGGGCGTGGTCTGCTCGGCGCCATCGGAGTCGACGATCGCCCGCGAGATGCCCAGGCCCGGCGCAATGTAGACGCTCCAGTCCGCGCGACCCGGACCGGCCACGAGAAGCGCGAGCAGGACGATGCCTGCTGCGACGAATCCGCCGCGACCGACCGATTCCGATCCCACCTGTCCACGACGCCTCACGCTTCCGCCCCCTCCCGAGCGTCCTGCCGCTCGGTGCATACGAGTCTCGAAGCTCTATCGGCGGAATCAGGGGGTCTTCTTGATGATGGATGTCACACTTCCGTCGATTCGGCCGAGACGGCGGGAGCCGTGCCCGGCGCGGGAGCAC
>DRKE01000550.1 GCA_011051925.1 Deltaproteobacteria bacterium | reverse complement strand
TCCCCGTCAGCCATCATCCACGCCAGTCGGGTCGCCAGACCGGCGCCCACCCGCGCGTGATCGCCCGGGCGCTTTTCGAACTCGCCCAGCTCTACAGCGAGCTCCATCCGCGGGCCGGTCGGGCCGCCTCCCGCACGCTCGCTCGACACCCCACGGCCCCGGCCCCTCCGCGCGAGGGGGCGCCCGACTCGCGATGGGGCATGACCCGCTAGCCTTCCAGCCATGCGACTCCTGTTGGTCGGCGCCTTTCCGCATCCCCATCACCAGGGCTCCCAGATCTATTTCCAGGAGCAGGCGATCGCGCTTCGGGACCAGGGCGTCGACGTGACCCTGCTGACCTACGGCCCACCAGCGGATCCCGGTCGCGAACGAGACCGGGGACGAACGGCCCGGGAGGCAGCTCGCGCCCGAGACGGATTCGATCACAGGACCTCGCCTCGCTGGATCCCACCCGTCTCCCTGCGCTCCGGACCGAGCTGGCCGAAGCCCCTGGCCGACCTCGGCCTGGCCTTGACGCTTCGTGACGCACTTGCGTCATCAGCGGGCCATGACGCGTTTGACGCGATTTTGACGCACCACGCAGAAGCGACCCTCGCGGCCCTCCTCGTGCGTCGAAGCGACCGGCCCCCGATCGTCTACTGTGTCCATACGCTCCTGGGTCGCGAGCTTCCCGCCTATCTGAACGGGAGTAAAGTCTCGAAAAAACGGTGGGTTGGAAGGGTCTTTGCCGATGGCCAGGGCAGCCGGGGGGCCCTCTCCCGGAGCCTCGGCCGGATCGGTGACCGGATCGATCGAGGCCTGGCGGCGCGCGTCGACGGATGGGTGGCTTTGACGCAGTCCTCGGAGTGCGTCATGAAAGAGGCCGGCTCGGCCCCCGGTCGTCTGATCCCGCCGCCCCTGCCCGATCCCGCAACGGAACCCGGCGGTCTCGATCCACGCGGGGCGGCCCGGCGCCACGGTCTCGAGCCGGACGCCTTCTTCCTCTACTCGGGCAATCTCGATGTCTACCAGGAGCTCGATCTGCTGGAGGCGGCCGCGCGAAGGCTTCGCGGGACCGCCGGCGACCCCGGCCGCACGCGAGTCCGCCTCATCGTCGCCACCCACCAACCATTGGCCGCCGTCCGCCCGGGACGCTCGGGGGAAGCCGGGAACGCGGGGGCCGGAGAAGTCGGGTTCATCCGGGTCGAGTCCGCCCAGGAGATGCTTTCGCTGCTTGCCGCTGCCCGGGGCAGTCTCGTCATGCGCCGCGCCGAAGGCGGCTTTCCGATCAAGATCGTGAACAGCCTGGCCGTCGGCACCCCGGTCCTGGCCTTCCGGGGCCGGGAATGGGGCCTCGAACACGAGCGGAATGCCCTGGTCTGCGCCCCCGATGACCCCGCCTCCACCCTCGCGCGGGCCATCGAACGGCTGGCCCGCGACGACGCCCTCGCAAAACGCCTGTCCGCCGGCGCACGGGCCCTCTATCTCGAACGGCACCGGCCTGAAGTCATCGCCCCGGCCACCCTCGACCACCTGGAGGCGGTCCTGTCCACCTCGCGATCCGATCGGTGAAGCGCGTTGGAACCCGTTGGGGACGGGCGTCCCGTGCCTTTTCGACGGGGCCCCCTACACTGCGGACCGCTCGGTCCCCGATTCCCGGGAACCGGGCTTTCGGCGTTCCGGGGCCCGCGACCCGGCCCGCTTGCGTAGCAGTCGATCCCTGGAGCACGCGGCCAGGCTGAAGGTCCCGGGAGAAGCGAGCGACATGAGTGCCGAGGCCAGATCGGATCCCACTGCCCCCAGGCGAACCCCGGGCGGCGGCGAGGAGCCGACGACCGCATCCGGAAGCCGGAAGTCGAAGCGGCGACGTCCCCTGGGACGGGGCGATACGCCCTTCGACCGCTTCCTGCGCGAGCATCGCGAGGCCGGAACACTTCGTCGGCTGACCGGTCTGCGCGGCGCCTCGAATCGGGTGGCCGCAAGTCATCTCATCCGCGCCTGGCGCGACCGGCCGGTGCTCTACGTGACACCCCATTCGCGAGCCTCGGACACGGCGATCCTGGCGCTGCGTGGCCTTCTCGGGGAGCGGCCGGAAGCTTCGCGCATCCATTCCTTTCCGCGCCACGACACGTTGCCCTTCGATCGCTTCTCTCCGCAGCCCTTTCTCGTGAGCCAGCGGATGCAGGTGCTGCATCGCCTCATCGAACGGCCTTCGTCGGACACGACGCGCCGGCCCGGTACGGCCCCCGACCCCGACCCGATCATCGTGGCCCCGCGCTCGGCGCTGGCCCTCCGGGTTCCCTCCCGACAGGACCTGCGGAAGGCGACCGAGCGGATTTCCGTCGGCGAGTCGGTCGATCGCGACGCCCTCGTGACCCGACTCGTGGGGCGCGGCTACCAACGCATGGCGCTCGTCGAAGAGCCGGGTGAAGTCGCCGTCCGCGGAGACGTCATCGACGTCTTCCCGCCGCAACTCGATCGGCCCGTCCGGATCGAACTCTGGGGCGACGAGGTCGACTCGATCCGCCGCTTCGATCCCGCGAGTCAGCGTTCCGAGACGAAATCCTCGACCGTCCTGCTGCCGCCTCCCCGCGAACTCCTCTTCGATCGCGAGGACATCATCGAACGCTCGGAGGAGATCCGATCCCTCGGCCTCGAGCAGGGCGTGCCGGCCACCGAGATCGACGCCCTGATCGACTCGCTGCTTCGCGGTTCGATTCCCCCCGGCGCAGAATCCCTGGCGCCCCTGATCCAGCCCGAACGCGAAACCGTTTTCGACTATCTGCCCGCCGACACGCTCGTGCTGCTCGAGGAGCCCGAGGAGGGCGCATCCCGGCTCGAACAGATCGTCGCCGAGGTCGGGGACCATCTCGAGGCCGCGAAGGGGGCGCGGCTGACGGTCCCGGTCGAGGGGCTGATGCTCTCCGCGGACCAGGTCGAGGCAGCCCTGGACGATCGCCAGCCGATCCGGATCGAGCGGATCGACATCGAGGTCGCGGCCGACGAGATCGGGCGACACCGGATCCAGACCGGCACCCATGACGACCTCCGAAGAGAACTCGCCACCAGCCGCAGCCAGGAGCATGCCCTTTCGCCTCTCGCCGATCGCTGTCGCGAATGGCTGGGCGAGGGCTGGCGCGTCGTTCTGGCCTGTCATTCGCTCTCGAACGCGGTGCGGTTGCGGACATTGCTCGCCGACTACGGTCTCGACGGGCCGATCGCGACCGATCCCCGGCCCGTCTGGCATTGGTCGATGCCCGGCCGCCTCGAGTTCCGGGTCGTCGATCTCACGGAGGGATTCGTCTGGCCCGGGCAATCGCTCGCGATCGTCACGGACGAAGAGGCGCTCGGCATCCGGGAGCGCCGCAGGAGCCGGACCGGCTGGCGCGAGGGCCAGAAACTCGATGGCATCGCCCAGCTCGCCCCGGGCGATTTCCTCGTCCACGCCGACCACGGAATCGGCATCTATCGCGGACTCGTCGAACTGAATGCCGGGGGAACCTCGAGCGAACTGCTCGCCATCGAATACCTCGGTTCCGACAAGCTCTTCCTGCCCGTCGACCGGCTGAGCCGGGTCCAGCGATACGGCGCCGCCGATGGCGTGAAGCCGCGAATCGACAAGCTCGGCGGGGAGACCTGGCAGAAGACGCGCAGACGAGTCAAGGCGAGCCTGCGCAACATGGCAGGCGAGTTGCTCGCACTCCATGCCGCCCGGGAGCTCGCGCCGGGTCATGCCTTCTCGCCTCGCGACGAAGCGATGATCGAGTTCGAGGCGGGCTTTCCCTACGAAGAGACACCGGACCAGATGGCGGCGATCGACGAGGTCTTCGCGGACATGCAGCGACCGAAACCGATGGATCGACTCGTCTGCGGCGATGTCGGCTATGGCAAGACCGAGGTCGCGATCCGGGCGGCCCTGCGCGCGGCGCTCGACGGCAAGCAGGTCGCGATCCTCACGCCGACGACCGTGCTCTGTCAGCAGCATTTCGAGAATTTCCAGAAGCGCTTCGAGAACCAACCCGTTCGCGTCGACATGCTCTCGCGCTTCTGTACACCGAAGCAGTCCCGGGAAACCCTCGAAGGCCTGGCGACCGGCGCCGTCGACATCGTGATCGCGACCCATCGGATCCTTCACAAGAAGGTCCAATGGAAGGATCTCGGCCTGCTCATCGTCGACGAGGAACAACGCTTCGGGGTCGCTCACAAGGAGCGGATCAAGAAGCTCAAGAAGACGGTCGACGTCCTGACCCTGACCGCGACGCCGATTCCGCGGACCCTGCAGATGGCCTTCACGGGCATCCGCGACCTTTCCGTGATCGAGACGCCCCCCGTCGACCGCCTGGCCATCCGGACCCAGGTCTGCCGTTTCGACGAAGGTCTCATCCGCGAGGCGATCCTGAGGGAGATCGGGCGGGGGGGCCAGGTCTTCTTCCTGCACAACCGCGTCCGCACGATCGACGCGATGCGGGAGATGCTCGCACGGGTCGTCCCGGAAGTCCGCGTGATGGTGGCCCATGGCCAGATGAAGGAGCGCGAACTCGAAGACCGCATCCACGCCTTCCTTCGCGAGGAGGCGGACGTGCTTCTCTGCACGACGATCATCGAGAGCGGCGTCGACATGCCCAACGTCAATACGATCCTGGTGAACCGCGCCGACGCCATGGGGCTCGCCCAGCTCTACCAGTTGCGGGGCCGGGTCGGCCGCAGCGCCCGACGCGCCTATGCCTATCTCCTCGTCCCGACGCAGATCGGCGCCCTCTCGGGTGACGCACGAAAGAGGCTCGAGGCGATCCAGGACCTCTCGGAGCTGGGCGCGGGATTCCGTCTGGCCAATCTCGATCTCGAGATCCGTGGCGCGGGCGATCTGCTGGGCAGCGAACAGTCGGGCAATCTCCGATCCGTCGGCTATGAGACCTACATGGAGATGCTCGAGGAGACGATCGAGGAACTTCGCGGCCAGGTCCATGAAGAGTGGATCGACCCCGAGATCAAGCTGCCCGTCGTGGGCCGCCTGCCGGAAACCTATGTGCCGGACGTCTCCCAGCGACTGGTTCTCTACAAACGCCTTTCGAGCGCGCACGACGAGAACGAGGTCGCATTGATCCGCGACGAGCTCCTCGATCGCTTCGGACGGCTGCCCGCAGAGGCGGCCAACCTGATCGAAGTGATCCTCCTGAAGATCGCGGCCCGACGTCTGGGGATCGTGCGGATCGAAATGCTCCGGGGTGAGTTCGTGTTGCAGGTGGCACCGAAGAGCCAGATCGACCCGGAGCGCCTCGTTCGACTGCTGTCCCATGCGCGGGGCGGCCTTCGCGTCACGCCCGAACAGCGGCTGATCGCGAAGGCCCCCGGACCGGAGGGCGGTGCCGAAGCGCTCTTCGACGCAGCTCGCACGCTTCTCCGGAAACTCTCGGGGAAGTGAACCTCAACCGGTTCCCACGTCTTGCCGACCAAAGGGCATGGAAGACGGAACGGACATCGAGGCGAGCGGTCGACCGGATCCCCGACGAGGCATTCCGGTCGGGACACCCGAACAGTTCCGATGGTTGCACGGAATCGTCAAGGCGGTCCTCGTCCTCAACGTGATCGACGCGATCCTGACGCTCGTCTGGGTTCGTGCCGGGCTGGCCACCGAGGCGAATACCCTGATCGACGAACTCGTGAACGAGAACGCCCTCGGCTTCGTTGCCATCAAGGTCGGCCTCGTCGCCCTGGGTTCCTGGGTTCTCTGGCGGCGACGACGCCATCCCTTCGCGGTCATCGGGATCTTCGTCGTGTTCCTCGCCTACTACGGCATCCTGCTCTACCACCTCCGCTATGCGAGCACGCTGATCCGGAACACGCTCCAGACAGGTTAGGACCCTAGGGACTCGTCAGGGCGGCATGTGGGCCGCTCCGGGGCCGCGCGGAAGCCGCCGGGTGCAGACGCACGAGGATCTCGACGAGGGCGGCACGGTCCGCCCGCCCGGTGTCTTCCAGCCACCAGAGGATCATGCCGGTCTCCATCGCCAGGTAGGCCCGGGCGGCGAGTTCGACATCGAGGCTTTCGGGCAGGCGCCCCGCCCGCTGCAGTCGGCGGAGTTCGCGCGCGGTCGGACGGCTCGATTCCGAGACGACGGGCCCATGGCGTGCGGCACCCGAGCGCTCTCGACCGAAGGTCACGCGGTAGGCCTCGGGATGCCGCTCTGCGAATCGGACGGCCGCTTCGATCCATCGCTCGAGGCGATCCCGCAAGAGGGCGGCGGCATCGGTGCCTCGCTCGGCGGTCGGGCC
>DRKE01000549.1 GCA_011051925.1 Deltaproteobacteria bacterium | reverse complement strand
GCCGACCTCGTGAAGATCTTCGACGCCGGGATTCTCGGTGAGCGGATCGTGTTGGGAGACGACGAGCAGGTAGCCGTCCTGGCCGGCCTCATCGAGCGCGGCGAGAGAGCGCGCACGGCCGATCGCGAGGGGCATCGTCACGCCGGGAAAGACGACGACGTCCCGTACGGGCAGGACCGGCAGCACGGCGGGGACCTCGATGAACTCGGCTCCAGGGACCTCGATCAGCAGCGACGCCAGATCGCCATTGGTGGTTCGGCTGGATTCTTCGTCTCGGCGATCTTCTTCGGCCACTGCTTCCTTCTTCGGTTCTTCTGGTTTCTCGGACACGCGGCTGCCAGCTCCGGTTTGGGTCGGGCTCCGAACGCCCCAGGGTCGGCCCGGACTCCACGGCCCGGACCTGAGGGCGGTCAACGTAAGCGCCCGTGCCCCCGGGTCAAGCGGGGCCCGAAGAAAGACGGACCCGGGAACAGGCTCCCGGGCAGGCCTGATGAGAGTCGCTAAGAGGTTGAAATCGCTAAGCAAATCAGACCCAGGGGCCAGCGTCGGAACGAGCTAGCATCGGCCCATGCTTCCCCGACGACCTTTCGGCGCAACAGGCTTCGATAGCAGCCGCGTCCTCTTCGGCGCGGCGGCGCTGGCCGCGATGAAGCCGGCGCGCGTCGAGCGGACCCTGGCCCTGCTCGAGCGCCACGGGGTCAACCACATCGACACGGCGGCGGGGTACGGGGACTCGGAGCTGAATCTCGCCGGGTGGCTCGCGGGACGACGGGCCCGCCTCTTTCTCGCGACCAAGACCGCGGAGCGGACCGGGCCGGCAGCCCGCGCCGGGCTCGAACGCTCGCTCGAGCGGATGGGCGTCGATCAGGTCGACCTGATCCAGCTCCACAATCTCGTCGATCCCGCCGAGTGGGCTGTCGCGATGGGGCCGGGCGGGGCGGTCGAGGCCCTCGTCCAGGCACGCGACGAAGGGCTCGTCCGCTTCCTCGGCGTGACCGGTCACGGCACCTTTGCTCCATCGATGCATCGGAAGAGTCTCGAGGCCTTCGACTTCGCGTCGGTCCTCTGCCCCTTGAACTTCGCGATGCTGTCGCAGCCCGACTATGCCGCGGATTTCGAAGCCTTGATGCGGGTCTGTCGGGCGCGAAACGTCGCAGTCCAGACGATCAAATCCGTCGCGCGTCGGCGTTGGAGCGGACGGACCGGCCCCCGTTTCAGCTGGTACGAGCCCCTGGCCGAGCGCGATGCGGTCGTTCGCGCGGTGCGCTGGGTCCTTTCGCGGGAAGACGTCTTCCTGAACAGCTCGAGCGATGCCCGCCTGCTCGAATGGACGCTCGAGGCCGCCTCGGCATCGGCCTTCGAGTCACCGGGAGACGATGCGATGCGCGAGGACATGAAGGCATTCGACGTCGAACCCCTTTTCGTGCGCGGTGTGAGCGACGCGATCTGAAGCCTGTCTGCCCGGACGCCGCTGGTGCGGGTGCGGGCCGCGAGTCAATCTTCGAGCCACGAGGGCCAGTCCGCCGCGACCCGGGAGGTCCATTCCGGCGTCCGCCTCTCCATGTGGGAAACCGGGCCTTCGATCGCGTCGGGCAGCGGCATGAGGTGTTCGTGCAGTGCGGTTTCGCGCGCTTCGACCTGATCCGGACCCAGATCGAAGGATTCCCAGAGCAGGCGCTTCGAAACCGCGACCGAAAGGGGCGCGGCATGGATGGCGCAGTCGCGGGCGAGCCCGAGCGCCGTCGGCAGCACTTCGGCGGCGGGCAGCAGCCGATTGGCGACACCCAGGCGATCGAGCTCCTCGCCCCGGAACGTCTGTCCGGTCAGCATGATCTCCGCCGCTCGGGCGAGCCCCACGAGTCGGACCAGCGTCCAGTGGGACCAGGCATCCCCCAGGACGCCCCGGCGGACCTGGACGATTCCGTATTTCCCTTCGCGCGCGAAGATCCGGATGTCGCATTGCATCGCGAGGCTCATCCCGATCCCGATCGCGTGGCCGTTGACCGCGGCGACGACGAGCTTCCGGATCCGGAAGGCCGGGAAGCCGACGCCCCCCGCGCTGAAACCGCCGGAACCGCCTGAATCGGAAACGTCGAAGGTCCGGGCGGCATCGCTCATGTCGGCACCGGCACAGAAGGCGCGTCCCGCACCCGTCACGACGACCGCCCGAATGGCGTCGTCTTGATCGCAGCGTCGATAGAGCGTCGTCAGCCGCTCGAGCAGATCACCGGAACAGGCGTTCAGCTTGTCGGGACGGTTCAGGGTGATCACGGCGACCCCATCCGGGTCGATCTCGAACAGGACGCTTTCGTCGGCCATCGTCGGAGTATAGTCAGCGCGTGCTACCGTGGAACGGCATGCGGATCCGACCCGTTCGGCTGGATCCGGGATCGATGCGCGGTCGTGGCTGTGGGGCGGACCCGAGGTGATCCGAGATGGGTGATCCGAGGTGGGTGATCCGAGATGATGGTGCCCGGGACTGGAGTCGAACCAGCACGTCCTTGCGAACACTGGATTCTGAGTCCAGCGCGTCTACCAATTCCGCCACCCGGGCAGCGCGCCGCAGGGTACGGTGGCTGCGTGATGTCGTCAATCTCGCGGATCTTGAGAGGTGATGCTTGGGGGAGGGATCGGGACGGGGCGGGCGGAACCGAAAGGGCCAGGGGCGAAAGGGGCCGGGATCCCGGCGCGCGGATCGATCGGGGAGACGGGCCCGCACGCGGTCGGGATCGAAAGCATCGCCGCGGCGGAGTCGCCCCCGTCCGAGGGGGCCCGGAGGCGGGTCGCCGGGCAGTCCCCGGGAAGGCATCGTTCGTGAGATCGTGGCCACGACCCTCGAAGGCCAGTCCGTCCTCGTCGAGGATCGGGAGGGCGAACGATGGCAGGTCGAATGCCTCGGCGATCCGCTGGTCGAGGGAGCCCGCATCGAGTTCGTTCCGCTGGCCTCGGCGCGTTCTCGGCGGGGTGAGTTCCTCCGGCTCGTCGAGGGCCCCCGCGCCGATTGGGTCTGCACGCTGCGAAGGGAACGCGACCGGCTGCGTCTGATTCCCTTCGGTGGCGTCGATGCGCCCGAGCTGCGCCTGGCGGAGAAGGACGCGAAGGCCGCGGAGGACGGTGTCCGGGTGCGGGTCGCGCCCCTGTCGGGTCGGCGGGGGGCGGGCGCGAGGGCGCCCAGGGCGGCGCGCGGTTCGCGGCGGCGGAACGAGATCCGGGTTCGGGTGATCGAGATTCTCGGAAGGCCCTTCGAGCCCGACGCCGATCATCGGGCACTGGTCTGGAAGCATCGCCTCGAAACCCGCTTCTCCCGGCGTTCCCGCCTGGAACTTCGCGCCCTCGACGAAACGTCTGCTCCGCTCGATTCCGACAGCCGCGTCGATCTGCGTCATCTCGATTTCGTCACGATCGATCCGGCCAGCGCACGTGACCACGACGATGCCGTCTTCGCGGAGACCCACGTCGAGTCGACGCTGCACGGGGTGGATGCGTCGGGTCGTCGGATCGTGTCGGAATCGCGGCGTTGGCAGGATCGGCTCTGGGTTGCGATCGCCGACGTGGGGCATTTCGTTTCGGCTGGGGGCTGGATCGATGCCGAGGCCAGGCGGCGGGGCAACAGTTTCTACTTTCCGGCCCGCGCGATCCCCATGCTTCCCGAACGCTTGTCGACCGACCTCTGCTCCCTGCGACCGGGTGTCGATCGGCGGGCGATCGTCGTCGAGCTGAGGATCGGCGCCGATGGGCGGATCGTGGATGCGCTCTTCCATGAGGCGCTGGTGCGGAGCCGGGCACGGCTGTCGTACGAAGAGGCCGCCGAATGGCTCGAGCCGAAGGCAAAGGGGCGGACATCGTCCCCGCCCGGGTGGGTCGACTCCCTTCGCGCGCTTTCGAGGATCGCGGGGCGTCTCGCGCGGATCCGGCGGAAGGACGGAGCACTCATGCTCGAGCTCCCGGAAGTCGAGATCGTGGTCGGAGAGGACGGGCGTCCCGTCGATGCGCGTCTGCGCGCGCGGAATCCCGCGCATGGATGGATCGAGGAGGCGATGCTCGCCGCGAATCGGGCCGTCGCGCGCGCGCTCGATCGCGCGGAGCGGGTCGCGATCCACCGGGTCCATCCTCCGCCGGGCCCGACCCCTCTCGCCAGCCTGGCCGAACTGCTCGAGCACCTCGGTCTCGAGGTCGAGGGGGATCTGGCGGAGCCGGGCGTGCTGGCGGGCCTCCTCGATCAGGTGAAGGGAGAGCCCTTCGAAGAGCGCGTTCATCTGGCGGTGCTGCGGTCGATGAGTCAGGCGCGCTACGAAGCCCGGTCCCGAGGACACTACGCGCTCCGCTTCGAACACTACGTTCATTTCACGTCTCCGATCCGGCGTTATGCGGATCTCGAGGTCCACCGGGCGCTTCGTGCGCTCATCCGCGGCGAGCCGCTCTCGGCCGGCGAGAAGAAGAAGGCGATGGAGCGGGCAACGCGACTCGCGATCTGGCTCTCGGGACGCGAGCGCGTGGCGGTCCTGGTCGAACGGGACGCGGAGGCCCTGGCCTGTTGTGCCGTGATGGCAGGGCGCGAGGGGGAGGATTTCGATGCGCACGTGACGGCCGTAACCGAGTTCGGGCTCTTCGTCCGACTCGAGGCGCCGGCTGCGAGTGGATTGGTGCCCATGCGGTTTCTCGAAGAGGAATGGGATCATGATCAGCACGAGGAAATCCTGTTCGACGAACGCTCGGGCCGGCGGATCGCTCTGGGGGATCGGATCCGGGTCCGGTTGGTCGAGGTGGACGGCGACCGGATCCGACTCGCGTTCCGGCTTTCCGGTTCGAAGGGGCGATCGGGGCTCCGATCCGGGCGGCGGAGCGGACGCAGGCCCTGAACCGGGTCGGGGTCGGCCGATGCGGCTTCGCCGGGGGGGCGGCTCGGGAAAACAACCGCCAGATCGAGAGGCGTCGTCTGCAGGGCCGATCGCTGGCGGTTCCCGACGCCGTCATGCATGCTAGAAATCACGATGCGAATCTCGAGACAGGTCCGCTATGCCCTCTGTGGTGTTTTCGATCTCGCCTACAACGGTGCGGGGGCGCCGGTGCGGGTCCAGACGATCGGTGAACGGCAGCGGATCCCCTATCGTTTCCTGGAGCAGATCTTCCAGCGGCTCCGGAAGGCCGAGCTGGTTTCGGGAAAGCGAGGCCCGGGCGGGGGCTATGTCCTCGCACGACCGCCCGAGCAGATCAGTCTCCGCGACGTGGTCGAGGCGATCGAGGGGCCGATCCGGGAGTGGGAGAGGGAGACCGATCAGGACTGGCCGGAATCCGAGTATCGTCCCGATTTCCTCTGGGACGATCTGGCCGATCGGATGTCGACGTTGTTGGGCGGAATCGCGATCTCGGATGTGTGTCGGGAAGCGGTTCGTCGCTCCGTCGTGCGTGAGCTGCCGACGGGCCTCGACTACCAGATCTAGCGGCCTTCCGGCTCCAGGGAGCAGAATGGAGATCGTCTCGGAACGCGTCGACCTGGACCCGGAACTCGGAAGTCTGTTGATTCCCAACGCGGTGCTCCACGAGATCTGCCAACACGCGTTGGACGTGGTTCCCGAGGAATGCTGCGGTCTGGTCCTCGGTACGCAGGAAGTCCGGTTCCGGCGGGCCGTTCGGATCACGAACGTGATGACCCGGATGCATGTGGCCGATCCCCGGGCCTTTCCGCGTGATGCACGTCATGCCTACTACATGTCGGAGGTCGAGTATCTCCGGGCCATCGAGGAAGCTTCGGCATCGGGCGAACGGGTGTCGGGGGTCTACCACTCCCATTTCGGGCAGGGTTGTTATCTGTCCAGGGACGATCTGGCTTTTGCCGAACATCCGCTCTTCCCGTTTCCCGGGGCCGCCCAGTTCGTGATCTCCCTGCTGGGGCAGCAGATCCGGGAGGTCGGCGTTTTCGAGCCGGTCGTGGATGGAACGAAGCGTTACATGGGCCGTCGCGTGGAGGCGATGCCATGAGGGGCCGGAAGGCGGCTGGATCGGTCGATCGAACGGCGGATGGTCGGTGTCCCGGGATCCTTCGCCGGCTGGGGCTCGGGATGCTCGTGGCGGCCCTGATGTCGTCGTCCGGATGTCTCACGGGGCGCATGGCACCCGCGAGGCTGCCCGAATCCCCGATCGCCTTCCTGTACTGGGAGGCCAACACGGCAAAGAAGAGGGCGGCCCTCTTC
>DRKE01000548.1 GCA_011051925.1 Deltaproteobacteria bacterium | reverse complement strand
CTTCGCGTCCGGGTCGACTGGATGGGCGACCGGCTCGTCTTCCAGGAGGGCCTCCGACTCTCGAACGCGAGCGTCCGGGGCATCCGGCTGCCGACCGACGATCCGGACCGCTCGATCGTGGTCCGGCCGCTCGGGCCGGACGTCCGGGACTTCTCGGCCGCCGGCCGCTCGATCAGCGATGGGCTCGTCCTGGAAGACGGTCGCGTCCGCTTCCAGGGCCCTCTCTATCCCGGGGAACAGCGCGTCGAGTACCAGTACACCCGACGGATTCCCAAGGACACGCGGACGCTGCGCTTCCCGATCGAGCTCGGATCCCCGGCAAGACGGGTCGTCGTCGTGGCCGGCACCAGCGGACTCGAGATCTCCGGGCCGGGATTCGTCGCTTCGAACGACCTGCAAGCCGATGGCGGGCGAAAGCTCGAGGCCTGGGCGCGCGCCGGACTGGCGGCGGGAGAAGTCGTCGAGGTCGAGGTCCACCTGCCCGAAAGCCGCCTCGACGCGTCCCTGCTGAAGATCCCACGGACCGACGTCTGGCTCGAACTCGATGACACCCGGCTGGCCGCCACCGTCGACATCCAGGTCGAGGTCGAACCCGGCGCCCCGGTCGCGGGCACGCCGGACGCGCCGCTCCTGCAGGTCACGATCCCGGATGGTGCGACGCTCCAGGGGGTCGCCCCCGAAGCCGAGGCCCTCGGACTCGTCCCGAGAGACGATGGCGGCTTCGACGTCATCGGCCCGATCGGTGCCGGCAAGACCTCGCTCGGCTACTCCTTCCGCATGCCCGCCGGTCCCGAGGGCGTCCGTCTCGGGCTGCAGTTTCCGCGGGACGTCGAAGTCCTGAACGTGCTGATCGCCGATACGGGACTCGCCCTCGATAGCCACCGCCTCCATCGCCGCCGGCCCTTCCGCTCCGGCACGCGCAACTATCTCCATCGCGAGGCCTTCAACGTGGGCCCCGACGAAACGGTCGACCTCGAACTCGTCCCCCTGCGCGACGAGGGGATCTCGCGAAACACGGCGATCGGCCTGACGATCCTGGCCGCCGCGGCCGGTGCCTTCTTCCTCTTCGCACCGCTTCGCTCGCTCTCGCGGCGCGAGGCCGAGCAGGACGTGCCCCGCAAGGAGATCCAGGCCCAGCGCGAGGCGATCTACGCCGAGATCCGCGACCTCGACCACGACCACGAAACGGGGAAGCTCGATCCGGAGGACTACGAACGGATGCGCGCCGCCCTGCGCGCCCGGGCGATCACCCTCCTGCGACAGGAACGCGACGGCGCGACGACCGCCGCCGAGCCCGCGCCCCAGGGACCGGAACAGACGAGCCCGGCCCCGCCCCGGCCATCCGCCGACCAGGCCCCCGCCTCCGCGACCGGCCCCCACACGGGCGGCTTCTGCCCGAGCTGCGGCGGACGGGTCGCGTCGGAGTGGCGCTTCTGCTCCCATTGCGGTGGTCCCCTCAATCCCGCTCGGACGACCCACGGCTCTTCGGAAGGCCCCGGCGGCCGCGCCGACACCGGCCACCCTGCCGCCGACGATTCCGTCGCCTCCCGGGCCGACCCGCCCGCCCGCCCCGCGGAGGAGACGGACGGGTGAGCCCGGTCCTGCTCCAGGGCGCAGGCATCGAAAAGCGGTTCGGGCGCGTCACGGCGATCCGGGGACTCGATTTCGAGATCCGACCCGGCGAGTCCGTCGCGATCCTCGGCGCGAACGGCGCCGGCAAGAGCACCCTCCTGCGCATCCTGGCCGGTCTCTCCCGCCCGAGCAGCGGCGTCTTCGAAGCCCACGCCTTCGACGCCCCGGCCCCCGACTCCGGGGGGCGCCACGCCTCGGGCCGGCGGCTCTCGCGCGACGCGCTCCGGGGCGAGATCGGCTACGTCGGCCATGCAACGCTCCTCTATGGAGAGCTCACGGCGCGGGAGAATCTCGTCTTCGCCGCCGGCCTCCACGGGCGGGTGCCCGAGCGCCGGCGGATCGACGCGATCCTGGCCGACGCCCGCCTCGCAGACGTGGCGGACCTGCGCGTCGGCACGTTCTCCCGTGGCATGGCCCAGCGCCTCGCCATCGCCCGCGCCATCGTCCACGAGCCCCCCGTGCTGCTTCTCGACGAACCCTTCACGGGCCTCGACGAGACCTCGGCCGATCGCCTTTCGAACCAGCTCGTGCGACTCCGCGCCGACGGCCGGACGCTGATTCTCATCACCCATCATCCGAACCGCGCCGTCGAACTCGCCGACCGCGCCCTCGTCCTCCATCGTGGCGAGATCCGCGCCACGCCGGGCGGGCCTGCGCGATCGGACCGCGAAGCGGACGGCGACGGGTGCGATCCGGAGTTCACGGCCGAAGGATTGCGCGAGCTGCTCGCGCGCCTGGCGGCGGAGGGCAGCAGCCCGAACGGCGACGCGCCGGAAGACCCGGGGGACGGGGGACCGGGCGGGGCCGCATGTCGGCGGGCGACGGGCGAGGTGACGACGGAGGGCGACGCGCCATGAGGGTTGCCTGGACGCTGCTCTGGAAGGATCTCGCGACCGAGTGGCGATCCCGGGACCGGCTGGTCGCGATGATCGTCTTCTCGATGCTCGTGATCGTGGTCTTCCAGTTCGGCTGGCCCCCGATGAAACCG
>DRKE01000547.1 GCA_011051925.1 Deltaproteobacteria bacterium | reverse complement strand
TGTACGGGCGGGTCCAGCGGGCGCAGCTTCTCGTCTGGTCGCAGATCCTCGGTCTGGGATTCGGCTTCGGATCCCTCGTCGCGACCCTCGTCTTCGTCGTCTTCACGGACCTGGCCTTCGGTTGGAGTACGACGCTCGACGTCGACCCCGCCCGGATCCATCGGGCGCTCGAAGCCATGGCACGTCCCTGGGCCTGGCTCTGGCCCGAGGCGGGTCCGTCGCTCGAACTCGTGGAGTCGACCCGGTTCTTCCGGGTCGGGTCCGCGGATGTGGTTCATTTCGTGGATCCGATCCTGTATGGAGGGTGGTGGCCCTTTCTCGTGATGGCCATCGTCTTCTACGCCATCCTTCCGCGGCTTCTCTTCCTGATCGGCCTCGATCGGGTTCTTTCGCGGGAAGGGGCCCGCGCGATCGCGCGCACACCCGGTGTGGACCGGCTGCTCGACCGGCTCGAAACGCCGATCGTCGAATCCCGGGCCGAGGAGGCCGAGGGGCGAACGGGACGCGTCGAAGCCGGACTCGTTCCGGAGGTCGATCCACGGGCATGGCTGGCGGGGCAGGGGGACGAGGCCGTCTGCATCGTGCGCTGGGCAGATGCGGCGAGTGACGAGTGCATCCGAGCGGCTCTGGGACTTCGTGACCAACCCATCCATGAGGCGGGTGGGCGGCGCTCCCTGGAAGACGATGCGGCGATCATCCTCGCCGCCGCCGAACGCGGGCCGGCCGTCGCGATCATGGTCCGGGCCTGGGAGCCGCCTCTTCTCGACCTGCTCGATTTCCTTTCGAACCTGAGGCTGGCCCTCGGCCGGGAAGCGTCGATCTGCGTCGTCCTCTTCGAGGGCGACGAGGAAAAGGCGCATGCCTGGCGCCGGAAGCTTTCGGGCCTGGGGGATCCCGGACTCTGCGTGGCGCGAACGGAGTCGACCGGTGGAGGGTGATCGCGCGAGCAGCGCCGTGCCCCGGCTGGCCGTCGTCGGACATCCCAACAAGGGCAAGTCGAGTCTGGTGGCGACGCTTGCCGAGGATGATTCCGTTTCGATCGGCCGCGATCCCGGGACGACGATCGAATCGCGCGCCTATCCCCTGCGCATCGACGGACGGCCTCTCTACACACTGATCGACACGCCGGGATTCCAGCGGGCGAGAAGGGTGCTCGCATGGCTTCAGGAGCGTGCCCGGCGCGAGGGCGCCACGGCCGCGGATCGTCCACGGCTCGTGGCCGGATTCGTTGCCGAGCCGAGTCATGCGGCCCGTTTCCCCGACGAATGCGAGCTGCTGCGACCGATCGTCGACGGGGCGGGCATCCTCTACGTCGTCGACGGGGGTGTGCCCTATGGACCCGAATACGAAGCGGAGATGGAGATCCTGCGCTGGACGGGTCGGCCGAGCATGGCGCTCATCAACCCGATCGGAAAGGACGATCACGTCGGGCCCTGGCAGGTCGCGCTCGGCCAGTTCTTCCGGGTCGTCCGGGTCGTCGACGCGGTCGAGGCGGATCACGATACGCGCCGACGATTGCTGCTGGCGTTCGGGGAACTCGAGGCGGACTGGCGTGATCCGATCGAGACCGCCGTCGCGGCGCTCGACGAAGTCCGGGTCGCCCACCGCCGCCAATCCGCCCGGGAGATCGCCGAGCTGATGGCCGACGCGCTCTCGCTGGTCGTCGAGAAACGGCTGGGGCCCGAGGAGGATCCATCGGATCTCGAGGCCGGACTCGAGCAGGAATACAAGCGGCGCCTGGTTCGCCTCGAAGCGACCCATCGAAAGGCGATCCAGCGCATTCATGGACACCATGGACTCGAGGCACGGGGGAGCGAGCTCGAAGTGCTCGAATCGGATCTCTTCTCCCAGGGAACCTGGCTTCGTTTCGGTCTGCGACGACGGGACCTCGCCGCGGCCGGGGCGGCCGGGGGGGCCGCGACCGGCGGCACGATCGATCTGGCGCTCGGTGGGACGTCCCTGCTGCTCGGCGTCACGACCGGGGCGATGCTGGGTGGGGTCCTGGGCTGGCTCGGTGCGACCCGCCTGGCCGGGATCCGGATCGTCCACCGACCCCTGGGTGGCCGCCTGGCGCGCTTCGGTCCCTCCAGGAATCCCGGTTTCGCCTTCGTGCTCTTCGGGCGGGCCCGCCACCACCGTCGGCTCGTCGCGTCACGGACCCATGCCGTGCGTGAGACATTGGACCTCGGTGAGACGGCCGATGAACGCCTTCCCCTCGACACAGCGATGCGCAAGAGGCTCGAGAAAAGCTTCGCGATCCTGCGCACACCCGACCTTCCGGCGGTGGTCCGGGCCGACGAGACCGAAGTCCTGGTCCGAACGATCGAGGCCATCCTGGATGCGGATGACTCGCGTTCGGGGAAAAAGAGGTCACCCGACGGGGCCGGGGGCTACTTTCATGATGGGGACGGATCCCTGCGTGGGAGCCGACGTCGCGCGGTCTGACGATCGCGATATCGTTTCGATCCATCCGGGCCCGATCCGGGGTCCGGAAATGCCGGGAGAGCTGCATGCCCACTGACGCGCCCACCCAGAATCCGGACCTGCTCGCCTGGGTCGATGAGATCGCGGAACTGACCCGGCCCGACGCAGTCGAGTGGTGTGACGGTTCCCAGGCCGAGTACGACCGCATGTTCGAGCACATGCTCGCGACGGGGACCGCCGAGCGCCTGAACGAGAAGATCCGCCCGAACAGCTACCTCGTTCGTTCGGATCCCGCCGACGTCGCCCGGGTCGAGGACCGGACCTTCATCTGCAGCGAGAAGAAGGAGGATGCGGGGCCGACCAACAACTGGTGCGACCCGGCCGAGATGAGGGAGAGACTTCGCGGGCTCTTCCGCGGTTCGATGCGGGGGCGGACGATGTACGTCGTTCCCTTCAGCATGGGCCCGATCGGTTCCCATATCGCGCATATCGGAGTCCAGATCACGGACAGTCCCTATGTCGTGGCGAACATGCGGATCATGACGCGAATGGGACAGGCGGTTCTCGACGTGCTCGGCAAGGACGGCGCCTTCGTGCCCTGTCTCCACTCGGTGGGCCACCCCCTCGAGCCGGGCGAGAAGGACGTGGCCTGGCCCTGCGACGGAGAGAACAAGTACATCGTCCATTTTCCCGAGACGCGCGAGATCATGAGCTACGGATCGGGCTATGGCGGGAATGCGCTGCTCGGAAAGAAATGCTTCGCCTTGCGGATCGCCTCGGCGATGGCCCGGGACGAGGGCTGGCTCGCCGAGCACATGCTGATCCTGAAGCTGACGTCGCCCGCTGGCGATTCGAAATACATCGCGGCGGCCTTTCCGAGCGCCTGCGGGAAGACGAATCTCGCGATGCTGCAGCCGACCCTCGAGGGCTGGGCGATCGAGACCGTGGGAGACGACATCTGCTGGATGAAGTTCGGTGAAGATGG
>DRKE01000546.1 GCA_011051925.1 Deltaproteobacteria bacterium | reverse complement strand
GGTCCCCGTCGGGTGATCGGAAGCGGTCATCTCGACCTCGGCTCCGAACTCTTCACAGGCCTTCCGGATCCGCGGATCGTCGGTCGCGATGACCACGGCATCGACGAGCGGGGCGGTGCGCGTCCGCTCCCAGACGTGTTGGATCATCGGTCGACCCGCGATCGGCGTGAGGGGTTTCCCGGGAAAGCGCGTCGATCCGTAGCGGGCTGGAAGAATGGCGAGCACGGTCATGGCCCGATCGTACCCGAATCCACCGGACTCGACGAAGGGTCGAGCCGACGGACTGCCCGTTGCCGACGCATGCTCTTCCGCGTCGACGAGATGGCTTCTGGTGTCCCGTTCCGGAAGTTCGCCAGCATTCGATCGCGCCCGGCGGCCGTCCGCCTGGTTGCACTCCCTTGGCGTGGCGCTGCATGGCGGACCGGTCCGGTCGGAGACCGGTTTCGAGGCTCGCGTCCGGACTCCTTCCCGCGACTCGTCACGACACGGTATCCGGGGCGGGCGAGCGGGCCCGGAAAGCGCTTCTCTCCCCGGTCTCCGCTATCGTCGACCCGACCATGGATGCGAAGCTTCTCTTCTGGACCGCGGCGATCGTCGATCTCGGCATGGTCTGCCTGATCGCCGTCCTGGGTGTTCGCCACGCTCGGCGAGGCGAGATCGCGCGGCATCGGCGCGCCATGAAGATCGCGTCCCTTCTCGTGGTGGCCTTTCTCGCGGCCTATCTCGTGAAGGTCCGATTTCTCGGCAGGGAGGACATGTCCGTCTGGTCGACGCTCGATGTCTGGATCCTGCGGGTCCACGAACTCTTCGTCGTCCAGATGTTGGGCGGCGGCATCACGGCCTGGATCTTCGGACGGAAGCTGCTGGGGACCCGGGTCGTCAGCCGTGATCCCGCCGACCCGAAGCCGGACCCGCGCCAGGCCAGGATCCACCGGATCGCGGGGCGGAGCGGTGTGATCGGTGCCGTGCTGGCCTTCGTGATGGCCCTGGGCGTCCTGCTGGGAATGTATCTGCGCGCCTTCGGCTTTCGTTAGGGAAGCTCTGCAGAACCCGCTCGACATGGTACAACCCGATCGGGGAGTATTCCGATGTTGAAGCAGCAGACTCTTGCGGGAGAGGCCCGGAAGCGGAAGGGGAAGGGGACGCGCCGAGAGCGCTTCCTCGCCGAGATGGACGCTGCCGCTTCGGACATCCGCCTGCCACGACCCGGGTACGGCGTGCTGTGCAGGGCTTCGTTAGGCCGCCGTCAGAGCCGGATGCGGGAGGAGGGCCGTCGGGTCGAGTTCCTGTGCAGGAAGGCGCCGACGATCATGCCGAGGGCCAGGATCGAAGCGCCGGTGATCCATTCCTGGACCCGGCTGCCCGCCCGGAGTTCGTAGTTGTCCATCTTGAGCGACTCGATCTCGGCGCGCTGTCCGCTGTCCGCGGCGGAGAGGGTCGCGTTCGACTCGCGCAGTCGGGCCGCTTCGGTCCGGATCTGTTCGAGCTCGGATTTCAGGGTCGCCGTCTCGGATTCGAGCATCTCGAGTCGCAGGGTCGGAGGCGGTTCGGTCTCGAGATAGCCGGCGGGAATCCATCCGACCTTGCCCTCGCTCGTCTCGACGCGAGTCCAGCTCTCACCCGTATTCAGCACCTTCAGCTGGTCTCCCGTCTCGACCGCACCGATGATCTTGTATTGCGTGCCGGCGCCCGATCGCAGGTTGAGGCGGATGTTTCCGCGCACCCAGCCGATGTTGGCCGCCGAGGCCGCCGACATCATGAGGAGGATCGAAGAGAGTACGAGAAAAGCGATCGCAGCGAGTCTGCGACACGAGCGTGAGCGGAGCGGATTCAATCGGAACTCCTGATTCGAGGGGCCTTCGAAGCTAGTTGACGAGTGGACCGTCGGGTGTGATCCGGCACACGGGACGGGATGGGAATTCCAGTCGGGAATCGGGAGGCAGGTCGTTCCCGTGCAGTCTCCCCGGCCCCGTTTGTACACGCTCTCGACGGTTTTCGCGAGCGCAGCCGAGGGACGGAGGGCGAACCCGAGGCGGAACGCCTCGAATCCGTTCCTTGCAAGACGCTGGGCCCAATTGGCCACGGCGGTACCGATCAGGCACGATCGCGCTCCGCGTCGCTGGCCGCGATCCGCCGGTGGGGCCGGGCGGATGGAAACGATCCGATCTTCGGTCGGCGGATCGTCATTGGGATCGGTCCGCGAATGGTAGACTCCCACCGCGGCCGGCAGGTCGCGGAAAGGTGTCCGAAGGGCGTGCAGGAAGATTTCCATCTGGAGCGTCTCGAACTTCGATATGAGCCGTTTCCGATCGGGCTCGCCCGCCCGATCTTCTCGGAAGAGGTCTACGCTGAACTGCTGTCGACCTATCCGCCCCTCGAAGTCTTCACGACGCTGGACAAGGTGGGTACGAAATACACCCTGTCCGAGAAATACAATGGTCGCCAGTACACCGATTGGATCCGGAGACATGCCGCCTGGCGCGCGTTCCATGCGTGGGTCAAATCGCGCGACTTCATCGACTACGTCTTCGGCATCCTGGAGGAGCGGAACATCGTGCTGGGCGTCAAGCATGACATGAGTGCCCTCGATCGGGGATTCACCCGCCTCCGTTCTCTCTTCATGGGCGGTTCGGCACTCAAGGCCGCGCGACTGAAGACGCGGTTCGAGTTCTCGATGCTGCCCGCGGCGGGAGGCTGCATCCTGCCGCATACGGACAATGTCTCGAAACTCGTCACCCTTGTCGTCTCCATGGTGAATCCGCTCGAATGGAAGTCCGCCTATGGCGGTGGAACCGAGATCAATCGCCCGAAGGATCCGGCGCGGATCTTCAACCGTGCGAATCGGCAGCTGGGCTTCGATGACGTCGAGATGCTCGACATCTATCCCTTCGAGTCCAACCAGGCGGTTCTCTTCATCAGGACCTTCAACTCCTGGCATTGCGTGCGTCCCATGACGGGGCGGGACCCGGGAATCATGCGGAGAACCCTGACGATCAACATCGAGACGCCGGACTGACGTGACATCCGTCCGGATCGGGCCAGAAAACGTCGGAACGGATCGAAGGGGAACGCGATCGGTGTCGAGTCATCTTCTCAGTGTCGGCTACCGGCCCTTCTTCCTGCTGGCCGGGGTGAATGCGTGGGGCACGATGTCGGCATGGCTGATCGCCCTTGCGGGTGGTCGCCCCCCGACGCAGGTCTGGCCTCCTCCGACCTACCATGCGCACGAGATGATCTTCGGAACCGTGGTCGCCGTGATCGCGGGATTCCTGTTGACGGCGGTCCCGAACTGGACAGGAACCGCACGGGTCGCTGGAGGACGTCTCGCCGGTCTGGCGCTGCTGCATGCGGCCGGTCGGTTGGTGCTTCTCTTCAGCGGCTCGATCGGTCCGGTCCAGGCGGCTCTGGTGGATGTCGCCTTTCTGCCCTGCCTGGCGATTCTCATCGCCCTGCCGATCCTGCGCACCCGGAACTGGCGGAATCTCCCTGTCGTAGCGGTCGTCCTGGGAATGGCCGCCGCGAACGTTGCGGTCCATCGAGGACTGGCCCTTGCCGACTACCGACTCCTGCGCGTCGGGACCCATGGGGCCGTCTATCTCGTCGTGATCCTGATGTTGATCATCGCCGGCCGGGTCGTTCCGAATTTCACGCGGAATGCGCTGATGCGGAGCGGCATCGAAGTGCGCGTCCGGAATCGTCCGCGCTGGGGTCCGCTCGCGGTCGGGGTGGCCTGTCTCGCACTCGTAGCCGACCTCGCATGGCCAGACAGTCGTGTGGGTGGCGTACTCGCACTGCTGGCCGCTCCGCTGCTGGTGGTTCGTCAGAGCGGTTGGCAATTTCCGGACACGCTCCGGTATCCGATGCTGTGGGTGCTGCATGTCGGCCATTTCTGGTTGGCGATCGGCTTCGCCTGCATCGGGATATCGACACTCTGGGCGGTGGGCATCGGCGCGGCAGCGCTGCACGCGTTGACCGCGGGCGCCATGGGCACGTTGATGCTGGGCATGATGACGCGTGTCAGTCTCGGTCATTCGGGGCGCCCGATCGAAGCCGGATCCGGAACCGTCTGGATCTTCGCCCTGGTCATCCTGGGTGCCACGATCCGGATTCTCGGCGCCTGGGGCTGGGAGGCGGCCGCGATCTACCAGCCGAGCGTGTTGATCGGCGGAGCGCTATGGACCGCCGCCTGGGTCCTCTTCAGTCTTCTCTACACGCGGATCCTGATCGCCCCCGCGGCGTCGAAAGCCTGATCGCCGGGGTCGGAGGGTGCCGCTCGGGTTCGAGGCGTCCCCCATCGACAAGCCACGGCGCACCGTCTTCTCGGGGATCGGAAACCGCTCGGAATGACGACCCAGCCATCCGACCCATCGGCCTTCGCGCCGTTTCAGATTCCAGTCCTCGCCGAGTTCGAGGCGTTCGCGGACGTTTCGGGGCAGGATGTCGATCGACGCTCGGATCATCGTCCGCTGCAGGCCGCGGAAGGGACGCGGCAGGATGCGTGTCCGGTCGAGGATGTCGAGGAATTCGAGAACGATGGGAGAGGCTTCGAGCGAGGGGAACATGGCGTCGAAACGCTCGCGCAGCTCCGCTTCGGTGGCCGGCACCCCGGTCGCGCCGTAGAGCGCGGCAATCTCCGTTCCCTCCGCATAGAAACGGTCGCGATCCCGATCGTCGAGGGGGCGGACGAAACGAGCATAGGCCTCGATGAACCCGAAACTCGCCGTCATGTGGACCCAGGCGAGCAGTTCCGGATCGTTCGCCCGATAGGCCTGGCCCGAAGGCGTCGTGCCCGTCACGTTGTCGTGCATCCGGCGGATCGCCGCGATCATCTTCTCGGCCTCCGGCCGGGAGCCATAGACGGTGACCATCGCCGCGGTCCCGGTACGCTGCATGCGGCGAAGGGGATCCCGCCGGAAACTCGTGTGGTCCCAGACGCCGGAGCGCACCCGGGGTTCGGCCAGTTCGAGAAGGACAGCCGTGATCCCTCCGACGAACATCGCGACCGGATTCTTGAAGACCTGCCAGGAGAGCGAGTCGGGGGAGAGGAGGGCGGCGTCTCGCCTGGATTCCATCTTGGTCTTCCGATGTTCCATGGCGTCGAGACCCCGGCAGGTTCGGCAGGATGCGCGGACGGGCCCCAGGATGATGCGCCCGCGGCCTCGAGGCGTTCAACGCGCCTCGTGGAAAAGCGCCCGCGGCCTCGAGGCGCTGAACGTGCCTCGTGGAAAAGCGCCCGCGGCCTCGAGGCGCTCAACGCGCCTCGTGGAAAAGCGCCCGCGGCCTCGAGGCGCTCAACGCGCCTCGTGGAAAAAAGTGGCTCCCCGGGCAGGACTCGAACCTGCGACAAGGCGGTTAACAGCCGCCTGCTCTACCAACTGAGCTACCGAGGAACACTTCTTCGAGGGGGCGGAGTTTAGACGCTGGAGAGCCATTCGCAACGCTCGGGGGACGTTCAGGCGGGCTCCCGCGGGAGCCCGACGCTAGAGCGGGTCGTAGCGGATCTCAAGGACCTCGAATTCGCGAACGCCCTTGGGCACCTTGACCGTGACCTCGTCGCCGACCTCCTTGCCCATCAACGCGCGCGCGACCGGGGAAGTCACCGAGATGCGGCCCTCTTTCGCATCCGCCTCGTCCTCCCCCACGATCTGGTAGGTCACTTCGTCGTCGGTTTCGACGTCGGCCAGTCGGACGGTCGCGCCGAAACGGATCTGGTCGGGTTCCTGGCCCGCCGTGTCGATGACCTGGGCCCGCGCGATCTTGTCGTCGAGCATCGCCATCCGGCCGGCGATATGGGCCTGCTTCTCCTTGGCCGCGTGGTACTCGGCGTTCTCGGAGAGATCCCCATGGGCGATCGCCTCCTCGATGTCCTTGATGTTCGCCGGTCGCTCGACGGATTTCAGGCGTTGGAGTTCCGATTTCAGGGCTTCATAGCCGCGCGGAGTCATGGGGACGCGCTGGTCCATTCTCTTCCTCGTCCTTGCTTCTTTCAGGTCTTGTTCGTCTTGCCGGAATCGTCATGTCGACTTCCGGGTGCCGATTCGTGGTCGGGTGTTCTCGGCGGGATGGAGCGAATCCCTGGGCGCGGTCGCCGGCGAGGCTGCCTCTTGCCCCTCGCGGCGCGCGGGGATCTCGTCTCGAAATAGGCTACCCAGAGCCTGCCCCTCCGGCAACCAGCCGGGTTCCCTCGGGGCATCTCGTTGTGTCGGAAACCGGGCCGTGGGCGCATGGCAGGGCAGGCCAGGGGGCGATTTCGCGAATGGGAGAATCGACCGAGCACGAGGTTTCCGGGGGCGGAAGCGGTCCGGCCGCCGGGGGGCCGTCGGGTCGCCAGGGCTTCGTGCGCTCGGCGATCGTCTTCTATGGGCTGATGGGCTGCGTGGCGCTTTTCTGGAGGATGTCCGTTCCCGGGCAGTCCATCCTGCATCCCTCGCCCGAGGCGGCGGCCTCCGCTTCGAGCCTTCCCGCCGCGCTCTTCGCGGGGCTCGGCGTCGGCCTTTTCGCGGTCGGCGTCTCCGAACTGCTCACGAGATGGACGAAACTGGGCGACAGCCTGGCCGATGTCCTGGGAGAGAGTCTCGCGGGACTCGGAAAGGGCGATGCCGTCCTGCTGGCGTTCGCGAGTGGCACGGCCGAGGAGATGTTGTTTCGCGGGGCGCTCCAGCCGGTCGTGGGGCTTTTCTGGGCCAGCGTCATCTTCGGCGCGTGTCATTTCCTGCCGCGCCGGGAACTCGTCCTGTGGAGCGTCTTCGCGATGGCGATGGGCTTCGTGTTCGGGGCGCTCTATGAATGGACCGGGCAGCTGCTGGCGCCGATCGCAGCGCACACGATCGTCAACGGAATCAATCTTCCACGCCTGGCTCGGCGTTTCGAAGAGCGGTCGAAGACGTCCGGGGACGAATCGGGCGACATCTGATCCGGCATGGAGCGGCGGTGCGCTCCTCAGCGCACCCGGGCGATGGCATCGATCTCGACGCGAGCGCCGAGGGGCAGCGCCCGGACCTCGACCGTCGCACGCGCGGGCGCCGGCTCGGTCTGGAAGGCTTCGGCGTAGACGGCGTTCACGCGCGGAAAGAGCGCCATGTCGGTGAGATACACGGTCGTCTTGACGACCCGATCGAGCTCGGCACCGGCCGCTTCGAGGACGGCGCGAAGGTTGGCGAGCACCTGGCGCGTCTCGTCTTCGATCTCTCCGGCGACGATCTTTCCGGTCCGGGGATCAAGGGGAACCTGGCCGGAGACGAAGACGAGCCCGCCCGAGCGGATCGCCTGGGAGTAGGGACCGACCGGAGCCGGCGCGTCTCCGGTCCGGATCTCGATTGCCGCGTCGGGCGTCGTCATGGCGCTCGGAAAATAGCAGTTCGAGGCCGGGCGAGAAGACCGGGGGCTCTACGAGGGTTCTGGAATCAATCGTTCTTCGAGCACGCGGATCAGGTAGCCGAAAAGGAGAAGATTGGGCAATCGGCCGCGCGTGGAGCCCTTGATACCCGCCCCGTCCGCGAACCCCTCGGCATATTGCGAGAAGAACTCGATCGTCTCGAAGGGAATGTTCTTGGCGAGCATCTCGTTGACCTGGTCGGTCGGCAATTCGTCGAAGATCTCTGCGAACTCGAGGGCAATCTCTTCCGGCGTCATGGCATCTCCGCGAAACGGTTGACGCGACCCTGGCTCGGATCGCGCTTCACAGCCTTTCCAGCAATTCGTCTCGAGCGGCAGGATCTCCGGTCAAGAGAGCTCGTCATTCCGCGCGATCTTCCCATCGGGTGAACCCGATGTCAACCGTCGTCGTTTTCTTCGGGGGCCTCGATTCGGCCGGCATAAGCCTTCTCGCGGC
>DRKE01000545.1 GCA_011051925.1 Deltaproteobacteria bacterium | reverse complement strand
CGTCGAGTGTCTCGATCCGGGGGGGGCACCGACGTCGCGAGACTTCGGCCGGAGGGCGGCTCGCTCGCGGAGTCTCATCGCGGGTGTCTGGCGTCGTCATGACATCCGTCCGTCATCCGAAGAAGAAATGGCATCCGGCGACGGCGCCGAAGAAACCGGCCAGGTCCCCGGCCAGACAGGCGAGCAGGGCATGTCGCCCGTCGACGACGCCGGCTGCGCCGAAGTAGATCGCCAGGACGTAGAATGTGGTTTCCGTCGAGCCCATCAGCGTGCTGGCGAGAAGCCCGATGAAGGAATCGGGCCCATGGACCGTCAGGATCTCGCTCATCACACCGAGCGCACCACTTCCCGACAGGGGACGGATGAAGGCCATCGGCAGGACCTCCGCCGGAACGCCGATGCGGCTGGTCCACGGGTCGATCAGGTCGATCAGGAATCCCAGCGCCCCCGAGGCCCGGAACATCGCGACGGCGACCAGGATGACGACGAGATAGGGCACGATCTTCACGGCGACGGCGAGGCCCTCCCTTCCCCCCGTCACCATCGAGTCATAGATGCGAACGCGCATCGCGAACCCGTAGAGCAGGACGGCGACGAGCAGTGCGGGCAGGGTCCAATGCTGGAGCAGGGCGCGAATCGCGCCGATCATCCCCTTCTCGTCGAGATCCGATCCGAAAGAGAGGCCGATTCCCCAGACGAAGAGCGCGAGGGTGGCCAGCATCACGCCTCGTCTGAGAAGGCGTCGGGATGGTGTCTCGGGCGGAAGGGACCCCTTGTCGGCGTCTCCGGCATCGGTCTCGTCGATCTCCCAATCGGTCGCGGCGACGGCGGCACCGGGCATCCCGGGGCGGTGCGCGAAGAAGGGCAGTCGTCCGAGGAGGAAATAGGCGAGGACGGCTGCCGTCGTCGAGCAGGTCGTGGCGAAGAGGGTCGGCATCCAGATCGCCCAGGGGTCGCTCGAACCCGCGGCCGCGCGGACGCCGATCGTCCCGATAGGGGGAAGCAGCGTGATCGCCGAGCTGTTGATCGCGAGAAAGAGGACCATCGCATTCGAGGCGGAACCGGAGTAGTGGTTCAGGCGGGCGAGTTCCGACATCGCCTTCAGGCCGAAGGGCGTGGCCGCGTTGCCCATGCCCAGGACATTCGAGGCCATGTTCATGACGATGGCCCCCATCGCGGGGTGATCGGATGGGATCCCGGGGAACAGGCGCCGGGTCAACGGGGTCAGCCATCGGGCGATGACGTCGCGGAATCCGGCGTCGAAGGCGATCCGCATCAGGCCGAGGAAGAAGACCATGACGCCGACGAGCCCGATCACGAGCTGGACCGCGGATCGGGCGCTTTCGAAGATCGCGTCGACGACGGCCGAGATTTCCGCCTCGCCGGACAGCGCGGCGACGAGAAGGGCTCCGACCACGAGGACGAGCCAGATCGCATTGAGCATCGGACCCCCCGATCCCGGATCTCCCCGTCCCGCCCCCCCGGCACGACGGAGATTGCTCTCGCGCAGGCTCCCCGATAAGATCCCGGTCGTCAAGCGGCTGGACGCTCCCCCCGACAAATCGACCGGACCGGACCGTCGCGAGGCGGGTCTGCCAGAGGTCTTCGAGAGTGTCGTCGCCATGTTGAAGCGGTTCGCCGGGTGGACCCGGGAGGTCGCGGCGCGCCGTCCGTTTTCGTCGGGTCTCGCGCTGGGATTCCTTCTGCTGCTCGTCGCCTTCGGAGCGGCGGGGCGTGCCAGCGCCCGGGAGTCGGCGGCCGCGACCCTGGACGCGAGGATCGCCCGGATCCTCGGCCGTGGGCCGCTGGCGGGAGCGACGGTCGGAATCTATGTCGAACACGGGGCCGATGGTCGCGTCGTCTATGCCCACGGCGCGGATCGTCTCCTGATTCCGGCTTCGAACCTGAAGATCCTGACGGCGCTGGCGACCCTCGAGCGATTCGGGCCGGCCCATCGTTTCCACACCCGGATCTGGTCGCCCGAAGCGATCGACTCCGATGGCTATGTTCCCGAATTGATCGTCGAGGGCGGCGGCGATCCCGCCATGAACTCCGAAGACTGGTGGCGCCTGGCAGCGGATCTCCGCCGTTCGGGCCTGCGCGGTGTTCATGGGGACATCCGCGTCGACGATTCGCTCTTCGACGGTCCTGCTTGGCATCCCAGCTGGGGGAGCGTCACGGCCCGGGCCTATCATGCCCCGATCGGGGCGCTGACGGCGAATTATGGAACGTATTTCGTCTCGATCTGGCCGCGGTCCACGGTCGGCTCTTCCGTTCTCGTCGATATCGATCCGCCCGTGCCCTATCTCCATCTCCGGAACCGCGCTCGGACGGCTTCGTCGAAGGCGCGTCCTCGGCTTTCGGTCGATCGGGTCGCCGGGCGGCGGACCGACGGATCGCCCGAAGAGGTCGTCCGGGTCGACGGAGTCGCGCGACAGGGGGATGCGGTGGACCGGTTTCCCCGGAGCGTACTCGACCCGGGACTCTACGCCGGGTCGGTCCTCGCCTATCAACTCCGCGCCAATGGGATCGAGGTCGGGGGAGGCGTCCGGCGGGCGCCGCGGGGCGAGGGGGACGACGAGTTGATTCTCGATCGACCGGGACGGACCGTTGCGGAGGCCGTCTCCCTCTGTCTGAAGTACAGCAACAACTCGATCGCGGAGATCCTGATCAAGGACCTGGCCGTCTGGGACGGAGTCGCTCTCGACGCGGAACCGGCTCGCCAGGGGAACTGGGTCGCGGGCATCCGGGCGATGCGGAAGGAACTCGGGAAGCTGGGACTCGATCTCGGTCGCGCCCGGATCGTGGACGGGTCGGGCCTTTCGATCCAGAACCGCGTGACGCCCCGGATGCTGGGGCAGGCCCTTCGCGTCGGGCGGGTCTCGTTCCGGAGCGGACCGGAATTCGTCGCCGCCCTTCCCATCGCGCGAACGGACGGCACCCTGGAGAAGCGGTTGCAGGGAGGGGAGGGGCGGATTCGTGCCAAGACCGGTCTGCTTTCCGATGCCTCCGTGACGTCGTTGTCGGGTTACGCGGAGCGCTCCGACGGAGACGTGCTGATCTTCTCGATCCTGGTGAACGGACATGCCGGGGGAAGCGGGGCGGCGATGGATGCCGTCGACGAAATCGCCCGGGTGCTGCTGTCGGGTCGGATCGATGAGTCTGGGGG
>DRKE01000544.1 GCA_011051925.1 Deltaproteobacteria bacterium | reverse complement strand
CGGAGCGTGGAGGCGGCGATATCGAGGGAAACCCGCTGGCCGAGTGCCTCGGAGAGGAGTCGCACCTTCTGGATGTTCGGTTCGAAGCGGCGATTGGTCGCCCGCTTCGAGTGGGACACATTGTGTCCGTACTGGACCTTCTTGCCCGTGAGTGCACAAACGCGCGCCATCGTCCTGCTCCAGCTCCATCCGATCGCTCCGGATCGGATTCGATTCTCGTCGTCCCGCGAATGGTCACCCGGTCAGCCAGCGACGAGCGACATCCCATCGGTCCCGGGTCGAAGCGCCCGGATCGGCGGTCTCCGGGCGCGGCCCTCGCAGCAGCCCTGCAGACCGTCCCCGGGATCATGCGGGAGCGCAGTTTTTAGCGGGCGGCCGCCACGCGGTCAACCACGGGCGGGAACGGAGCATCTCGTCCCCGAGGGTACACATCCGGGAATGCGGACGAGCCATCCATGGTCCACGAGGGGGCGTCGGCCCCGCTATCCTGCCGCCCCGGACCGGGCCCGGCCGGAAACACCCCGATCCGGGATCGCACGAGCGGACCGGGGCCGACCCGACCGACGATCCGGACCCGGGCCAGAACCGAGAACTGCAACGAGAACTGCAAGGAGAGTCTCCCGTGGTCACGATCGGCATGAACTATTCCGTCATTCCCGGCAAGGAACAGGTCTTCGAGGATGCCTGCGCAAAGGTGATCCAGACCATGGAGGGCATCGAGGGACACGAAGCGTCGTCGCTCTATCGCCAGGTGGGGGACGGGGATCCCGTCTACCTGATCGTCTCGCGCTGGCGCGACGAAGACGCGTTCAGGGAGTTCATCACGTCGGATGCGTTCAAGAAGGTCACGAATTGGGGCGCGCTCAACATCCTGAAGGGTCGACCGACCCACACGACCTATCGTCACGACTGAAAACGGCGATTCCCCGCCGATCGGAACGGATCGACTCGAGACCCCAGAGCCCCACTCCAGGCAGAAACCCCACCGATGCCCGACGTCCACGGTCGACCGCTCCATACCCGCTCGCTCACGATCGTGCTTTCACGCGAATCCGACGGGCTCTGGCATGCTCGCGGAGACGTCGTCGACCTGCGAAAGACGGGTTTCGTTCCCATGCTGGCCGACATCCAACCGGCGGGTGTCATCCACATGATGAGCATCGGACTCGCCTTCGACATCGAATCGCTGCGCATCGAAAGCATCGACGTCGACCAGCCCTTCGTCGCGATCGAGCCCTCGGAGCGGACCGGCGGCGAATGCTGTCGCGATCCGGCCCCGCGGCTGCTCGCACTTCGGGGCGAGACCCTCGATTCCCGGTTTGCGAAGCGCCTCGGCACGACCTTCGGAGGCGTCCTCGGCTGTTCCCACCTGCTGACGCTCTTCCAGCTGATGGCTTCGACGCTGCCCCGGGCCGTCGAGATCGAGAAGGCCAGAGCCTCTTCCGAGGGGACCTCCCACCCGATCGGTTTCCGCTTCTTCCGCCGCAGCGTCTTCATCGACGGACACGAACGGGATCCCGCATCGATCGACGTCGGCCTCCAGCTCTCGGATACGCATACGCGACCCGTTCCGCCGGATTCCGGCTCGACGGATCGCCTCGCCCTCTTCCACGAGGTGAAGGCGCTGGCCCGCATCGATCGGAAACGATTTCGCGTCGAAGCGCTCCGAGCCCGGGAAAGGCGACGCGATGCCGGAACGCTCTCGAAATCCGAATGGATCTCCCGTGACGACCGGGTCTCGGGTCTCGTCGATGGCCCCCTCATCCCGGGCATGGCAGGGCGCATCTTCGCCCGGCTCGGCGGTGATGCCGACGTGGCGCCGCTCCGGGATCTCCTCCTGCAACTGGCCCCGGGCTTCATCCAGATCAGCGCCGCATTGATGGACGGCTTCTTCGAGGAAAAGCCGTCTTCGGAATCGACGAGCAAGTCCGCGGAAAAGCCCATGGTCGCCTCGATCGGGGGCAACACGAACAGCTGCTACATGTGGCGTGAGGACGGACCCGCGACCCGGGCCTCGGGGATCCGAACGCCGAGTCCCTCCTCGGACTGAGTCCCGGCGCGAACGTCATTCCCGTCGGAAGACGAGCAGTTTGTTGTTCGCGGGCATCCCGTTCTCCTCGACGAGACCGAGCCCCTGCCTTCCGGCTTCCTCGACGACCCGCTCGAGATCGCGGACTCCCCAGCGCTCGTCCCTCCGCCGGAGATCGAGATCGAAGGCTTCGTTGCTCGCCGAAGTGTGCCGGCCCCCGACCCGGAAGGGGCCGTACAGGAAGAGGAGTCCCGACGAACCCAGGACCCGTCCGGCCCCCCTGAACAGACCCTCCGCAACGGACCAGGGCGCGATATGGATCATGTTCGCGTTGAAGATCGCGTCCGCCTCTTCGACGGGCCAGCGCGTCTCGAGAACGTCGAGTTCCTTCGGTGCTTCGAGATTCGGCAGCCCCGCTTCCAGGGCCCAGAGTCGCGTGGACTCGAGACTCGAGGCCTCCCGATCGGTCGGCTGCCAGGTGACATGGGGCAGGTGCTCCGCGAAATGGACGGCGTGCTGACCCGTGCCGCAGGCGATCTCGAGCACCCGCGCCGGCTCGACCAGCCAGCGCTCGAGGACCGCCAGGATCGGCTTCCGATTGCGACGGGCCGCCGGGGCATCCCGCTTCGACATGTCGTTCTTCGACCCTTCCCCTCGCGCCCTCGCGTGCCTTCGTGCTGCCCGGTCGTGCCGGGAGGACGGGAGGACTGGAGGACGCTGATCAGTCGCTGTTCCGGTCGTCCCCCCAGAATCCGTTCCCTTCGATGAAGCGGCTCTGGAGCGGAATCCGACGACTGTTCTCCCAGGTCGCATCGGCGTCGATTCCCTCGATCCCACCGTCGACACACGAGAGGAACGGGTACTTGATCTGGATCAGCCGGGGACACTCCCCAGCCGCGACGGGCTCGGATGGTTCGCTCAGGTCGATCCCGTCGAGCGCCAATGCGCCACCGGGCAGGAACAGGGCGAAGACCAGGCAGGACGCCCCGGCGATTCGGACGATTCGTGGACTTCGGAAAGGCGACAGGCGAGCAGCGGCAGCATCGAGCTTCATGACGAGCTCCTTCAGCATGAGCGTCCGACCTCTCCCTTCCCCCCGCCCATTCTCGCATGCCACACCGCCCGGTCACAAGTCGGAAATCGACGGATCACCCTGCCGGGGAACGCCGTCGTCCCGACGGATCGACCCGATGCCACATGCGCTCGCAGGCGCGATCATCGGGAGTCAGCCGCAGCCGGGCAGAGTGAACGCGGGAGGGGACGGGGAGACCATGCGAAGCGACCTGCAGCCAGAGCGGCCCCGACTTCCCCGCGTCGTCTGGGCCGCCGCCTGGGTGAGCTTCTTCGCCGATTTCTCGACCGAGCTCATCTACGGCGTCCTTCCGGCCTTCTACCTCCACACGCTCTCCCTCGGCATCGTCTCGCTCGGCCTGATCGAGGGTCTCGCCGAATCGGTCGTCGCGGCCACGAAGCTCTTCAGCGGCTCCCTTTCGGATCGGACCGGGCGGCGGCCCCGCTGGATGCTGGCCGGCTACACGCTGAGCGGATTGGCCAAGCCGGCACTCGGGCTGGCTTCGGGTGGACTCCTCGTCGGCGCGCTGCGCGTACTCGACCGGTTCGGAAAGGGGCTCCGTGGCGCACCGCGTGATGCCCTCGTGACCGATGCCGTGCGCGACGCGGATCACGGCCGCATGTTCGGTGTCCAGCGCGCGTTCGATCACGCGGGGGCGCTCACGGGCGGCCTGGTCGCGGCGGGACTGCTCGCTTCGGGATGGGTCGATTCGCGAACGCTCTTCCTGTTCTCGGCGATCCCCGGTGCCATCGCTGTCGCGATCATCCTCGCGTTCGTCCGCGAACCGCGACGCCAGACGGACGACACCGAAAGGGAACCGGACGGGAAACGCGCTTCGAACCCGCCCTGGTCCGTATGGGATGCATGGCGCACGGCCTCCCCCGGCCTCAGGAGATTCCTGCTTCCGATCTCGATCTTCGCCCTGGGAAACGCCAGCGACATGCTATTGCTCGCGATCGCCTACGAGCGCTTTCTCGCCGTTGGCTACCCGGAGCCGGTCGCCCTGGGATTCCTTCCCCTGCTATGGGCCCTTCTCCACGTGATCCGCGCCCTGGGGTCTACCTGGGGAGGCGCACAGAGCGACCACGTCGGTCGCGTCGCGCTCGTCCGGTTCGGCTGGGGCGTCTATGCGGTGGTCTACGTGCTCGCGGCGTGGCTCGCGGCGGGTGGGCCGGCCTGGCTGGCCTGGCTGGTCTTCGCGCTCTACGGCATCCATACGATCCTGACCGAGGCGCCCGAGAAGGCGCTGGTCGCGGCGCTTTCTCCCGACGCGCAGACCCGGGGCGGGGCCTACGGACTCGTCCAGTTCGTCTCTGGAGTCGGCATGTTGCCGGCGACCCTGCTGGCCAGCGCGCTCTGGATGGGATTCGGACCGGGTGTTGCGTTCCTGACCGACGCCCTGCTTGCCGGATTCGCCGCCTGGATGCTCGGACGGATCGGCCTCGAGCGCTTCCGACCCCATCCTCCGGAAGCATGACGGGACCGCCTGCACGGCCCTGCGCGTTGAATGGCCATGCCGGGAGAGGGGCCGGTGCCGTGCGGTCGTCGTCAAACCAGGGGGAGCATCGCTCGTTTCGCGTCGTAGGTCGCGAGGCCGCGGAACAGGACTATGCAGCGCCGCCGGTCCGGGCTTCTTCCGCCTGGACGAGGGGCTCGAAACGGGCCTTGTCGACGGCCTTCATGTAGGCGTCCTGGGCGCTGACCTTGCCCTCCTTCGCGTAGGCGAAGAGCACGTCGT
>DRKE01000543.1 GCA_011051925.1 Deltaproteobacteria bacterium | reverse complement strand
CTTCTCGCGCTGGCCGGGGGATGCAGCACGTTCTCCGCGAAACGCGAGGCGGCGATCTACGGGCCGAGCGAGGGAATTCTCGAAACCGTCGCCGTCCTCCGACGCCATGTCCCGGATGACACCTATCGCTTTCCGCCCGCTCGCGACTTCACGGGCCGAAACGTCTACCGAGCCTCGTTGCTGCGTCTCGAGAGCCTGGAAAGAACCGAGGCGGACGCCCTTCGGAGCGGCTACGCAGACGATGTCATCGCCTTTGCCAAGGGGCGTGCCCTCGAACGTCTCCGCGCCTTCGATCTCGCAGCACAACAATATCGCGAAAGCGCGCGACTCTCGCCGACGCTGCGCGAAGAGGCTCTCGCGAGTGCGGAGATCTGCGAACGCATCGATCGGGCGATCCGGATCGGAATCGATCTCGTCGATCCTCTGGCCGAGGGCGGTTCCGCTCCGCTTTCCCTCGATGCAGCGAAGGTCCGACGCGATCTCGACGAACGAGTGGCTCTCCTCTCGGGACTTCTCGAAGAGGTACGTGAGAGCCATTATCGCTGGGTCGTGCAGGAAGAGATCGAGCGGGCGGACCGGATCCGGGCCGAGTACGCCATCGCCGTCCGCTTCGTCGTCGAGGACGGAACGCTCCTCGCCCTGCAGGAGTTGCAACGCGTGGCGACCCGTCACGGGTCGAGCAAGAATCGCCTTCGGCATCTGCTTCGACTGGCGGACTTCTACGCGACGATCAGTCGGGAATACGTGGCGGCCGTGCCGCCCGAGAGCCTTGATTTCGACCCCGCCCGGTTCCGGGAACTCGCCGATGCGGCGACACGTCTCTACCAACTCGTGGCGAGCCATGACGGACGTCCCGAGAAACTCGAAGCCACCCGTAGCCTGGAGGCCTTCCTGGCGATGACCCTGGGAATCGATGCGGACCGATTCGATCGTTAGGCAGCCGCGCGGAGTCGGCGTGCTCGTGCTCGTCTTCGTGCTGGCGGGGTTGACCTCCCTCTCGAGCGGGTGCCTCGCGAGGCGCTCCATCGTCGTCGACGATCTGCTCGAGCCGCTGGCGCCCCCCCGTCCCTGGCTGCCCGCCCCCGCGGATCTCGCTGCGGCGAGACTGGCACGAGCCGCACTGGTCGCGAATTCCGTCGACGAGACGGACGATGGCGCCACGCTGGACGACGGCGCGCCCGCGGCGGTCGAGAAGGCGCTCGGCGAGCTCGAGAAGGTCGGACTTCCCGATGACCAGGAGAATCTGCGCCTGCTGGCGATCGATCTCCGCAACGCCACGCTCGACGATCCGATCCGCGATCGCGAAGCCTCGAGAAAGCTCCGGCAGCGCCACGATCCGGATCCCCGGCTCCGCGGGCGGCTCGATGATCTCATCGCAGCGGACCCCCTCGCCCAGGCCAACCGCAGGGAATTCGACGGCTGGCATCGCCTCTGGGCGCGTACCTTCAACACCGTTTCGGAGCCCCTCGGAAGCTCGATCATCACGGGATTCGTTCTCGCGCCCTACCAGCTGGCCAACAGCGTGATCCACTATCTGGCGGATTTCTCGAACGACGAGCCGCTCTCCCTGACCGACCGCCAGGCACTCGCGCTGCGGCGTGATTTCCTGCGAGCCCATCCGGACACGGAATCGACCGCCATCCTCGAGAAGAAGATCGAACGCGATTCGATCCGGCTCGTCGAAACCCTGGCGCTCCGCCGGACCCGATCGGCCGAAGCCGCGTTGGATGCGGACGAATCGGGACTCGCCCTCCACCATGCGAAAGCCGCCCGAACCCTCCTGGCCCGCTATCCGGAGGAGAATCGGAGACTGCAGAAGCGGGCGGCTCGTCTCGAGGACCGCGCCCGACGGATGAGGACGTCCGAGACGCGCCGTCGTCTCCGCTCGCTCGAGGCGAGCCCCGGCCGAGACGAATCGCGCGCCGCGGAAACACGCATGTCCCGCGCGCTCCTCGTGTTGCCACCGGGCTCGGACGAGCTCGAAGCCGAGATCTCGAGATACGAAAGGGCTGTCGGAAAGCCCGGGCAGGGCCGCTCTGAATTCCTGCGTGCCCTCTCCCAACACGAAGTCGGATTCGATTCCCCGGCGATCGACCGTCTCACCCGTCTGGCCTCCAGGAACCCCGCGAATGAACCCATGGCGCGACATGCCCGCGCACTCGTCGAGAACGACTGGCAGAACCCCTACGGCGCCTTCGAGCGTCTCGAGCGGAGTGCGGTCCGTCGGGAACTCGCCTGGCGGCTCGCAGGCGAATGGGTCCGCCGGACCCGCTATCCGAATCTGCCGACTCCGATCGCCTATCTCGTCGACGCACCCACGATCGCGATCACGATCCTTCTCGCCCCGCTGCGTGCCCTGACCGCTCCCTGGACCGGCGCACCCGACTTCCGCCGTGCGCCGGCCCTCGCGGCCTATCGCTATCTGGCCCGTTTTCCCGACGGCGTCCATCAGCGCGAACTCGTCGAGTGGCTCTTCGACTACGAGTCGGATCGCGAGCGCTGGGGTCGCGCCCTTCGACTCGCCGACCTGATGCCCCGTTTCGATCCGGAGGAACGCCGGAAACTCGTGGAGAAGACCGCGGAGGCACGCCTCGCCCGGATCGACGGACTCGACCGGAGGGACAATCGGGCTTCGCTCCTCCAGGGCATCGCACGCGAGTTCCCCGATTCCGAGAAGGGACGGGAAGCAGGCCTCCGGGCCCGCGCGGAACGCGAGGACGCGAGTCCCCAGCACATCCGGATCACGCGAAGCTTCCTGATCGAGAACCCGAAAGTCGCCGGTCGCGAGGGAATCGGGCTGAACCCGCGGCTGCTGAACGGGGATCCCGGAGACGGCGAACTCCACCCGGACGGCGTGCTTCTCCGTGGCGGACGCGTCCTCGAGGTCCTGCTGATCGCCGATGGATCGGACGACGAGGATCCTCCGGAGGCCCGCCAGCGGAAGATCTCGAAGACACGGCTCGCCCGGATCGCGGCCTCGCTCGACGACGTCGTCCGACGAAACGGGATGATCGATACCGGCGCACGCCATCGGCCCGACGCCAGTCGGGACGTCTATCTCGAACGCGCGAATCTCGGTCTCACGGAGGACGTCGACGCCCGACCGACGGCCGAATCGGGTTTCGTCTATCGAAGCCTCCGCGAGCGGTACGGCATCGTGCGCGGACGCGATTCGATCCTGCCCTTCGACCTCGTCTTCCGCGGTAGCCTCGGTGATTTCACGCTCGGTGCCTTTCCGCGTTGGCGTCCTCCACGCGAGACGCCCGACGCCTTTCTCTATCGCTGATCCAACGACGGGACCCGTCAAGCGGTCACGGGCCTCGTGGCCTCTTCGAGCAGTTCGATCGGATGGACGACGCCGATCTCCGAGTGCCGCGCGGCAAGACCCGCCGAAAGCTGCATGGCACAACCGGGATTGGCGGTGGCCACGAGATCCGGCCCGGCTTCGATCAGGGCATCGATCTTCGGCTGGAGCACGGCCCTCGACATCTCGGGCCGGGTGAGATTGTAGATTCCCGCCGCGCCACAACAGGCCTCCGGATTCCGATGGGAAACCAGGACGAGTTCGGGAATCGCCTGCAACAGACGACGGGGACCTGCGGCGACGCCCTGGGCATGGACGAGATGGCAGGCGTCGTCGTAACAGACCCGCTTCGGGATCGGACGAAGGGGAAGACCCGGCCGGGCGTCGTCGAGGAAATCGAGGACATCGCGTACCCCATCGGCGAGGACGCCACCCGATTCGCCGATCCAGCTCTCCGCCTCGCGCATGGACGCGCTGCAACCGGCTGACGTGACGATGATCGCGTCGAGCTGCCCGAGCTCGCCCGTGAAGGCGCGCACGTTGCGCAGGGCGAGCTCACGAGCGAAGCCGATCTCCCCGGAGTGGGCATGAAGCGCGCCGCAACAACCCTGGTTCCGGGGAACGATGACCTCGTATCCCGCGCGGGAGAGCACGAGGCGCGCCGCGTCGTTCACACGACCGAAGAGTTCCGGCATCACACACCCCTCGAAGAGGGCGACCCGCCCCCGGCGAACGCCTTCGGCCGGAGTCAGCAGCGGCATCCGACGTCGTTCGCGGCGAGGGGGAACGCGCGGCGCCAGGGCGACCCGATCGCGCAGACCACGGGGCAACAGCGTCGAGAGTCGATCGAGCCGCAGTGCCTGGACCCATCGCAGCAGGCCCACGAGGATTCCGAGCCTTCGCGGGCGCGGCACGATCTCGCGCAGCGCGAAGCGTTCGATCTTGGTCGACAACGAAGCGTCCTTCTCCTCGGAGCGCACGACCGCCCGGGTCCGTTCCAGCATCTCGCCGTAGCGGACGCCGCTCGGGCAGGCCGTCTCGCAAGCGCGACATCCGAGGCAGGCGAAGGCCTCCTCGACGAGCAGTTCCGGATCCTGCAGGCGTCCCTCGGCGAAGCCGCGCATCAGGTAGATCCGACCGCGCGGAGACGCGGTCTCCCGCCCCGTCACCCGATAGGTCGGGCAGCTCTGCAGACAGAGGCCACAGTGGACGCAATCGAGTGTCTTCGAGTAGATCGCCGCACGGAGGCCCTCCCGGAGTCCCGAGCCGACCCCTTCCCGTTCGGGAATGCCACCGGCATCAGACGCCATCCCGATCGCCTCCCGCTTCGAAACGCCCCGGATTCAAGATGCCCCCCGGATCGAATCGCGCTTTCAACGAAGCATGAAGCGCCGCATGCCCGCTCTCCAGACCGAATACGTCGAGCTCGCGGCGCCAGGTGTCGGGCAGCCTCTCGAAGACGGCCAGCCCGCCGCTCTCACGCGCGCTTTCGCGAATCGCGAGGAGCGCTTCGGGATGCGCCAGCCGACCCCGGGCGTGGATCGTCCCCGGACCCGGATCGACGGAAACGGCCAGCCCCGAATCGAGCAGGCGTTGGACCATCGCGCCGCATTCCGTCCCGAGCACCCGGACCCGGAGGGCCAGTGGACCAGGCCCCTTCGCGGCCCGTTCATCGCGGATCCGGTCCATCTCGTCGGGTTCGACTTCGACGAGCTCGGCCCGGTCGGAAAGCCACGCGTGGTCATGGCGGACGCCCTCCTCGCTTCCCGCCAGCTCGATCGTGACCTGCCGCGATCCCGCTTCGGGATCCTCGCGCCACACGAGCGCAGACACGCTCGCAAGACCCGCCCAGCGACGATGTCTGTCGAACTCCACCAGTCCGGGCCCCGGTTGCGTCACGAAGACCCGCCGGACGGCAGACTTCGGATGCAGACGCAGCCACGCCCCCGTCACGATGCCGAGGGTTCCAAAGGAGCCGCAATAGAGCTTCGCCAGGTCATAGCCCGTCACGTTCTTGACCACGCGCCCACCGCAGCGGGAAGCCACGCCGTCTCCGCCGACGAGATCGAGTCCGAGGATCGCGTCCGCGACCCGCCCGAAGGACTGCGCACGAGGACCGACGGCAGCGCTGGCGATCGTTCCGCCGACGGTCGAAGACGGACCGGGCGGATCGAGCGGCAGCGCCCAGCCCTCGGCGTGGACGGCCTCACGGACCTCCCGGATCCGTGTTCCCGCCGCAACGTGAAGAACCCCCTCTTCGGGCTCGAACTCGTCGATGCCGGAAAGTCCACGCAAGCAGAGGCCGAACCGGATCTCCCGGGCGGGATTGGCCTGATGCAGACGCGTCCGCCCTCCGAAGACCAGGAGTCCGTCCCCCTTGTTCGCCGCTTCGCGTACGATCCGCCCGACCTCTTCCGGACGAGTCGGCTCGAAGATACGCTCGACGACCGCGCCCGGAATCTCGACGGGATCGGGATGGAGACCGGTGCTTGCCGGGCTTTCCGTCATCCGATCGGCACCGCGTCGTAGCCCCGCGCCCGGGGATTCGCTTCGACGCAGAAGCGAGGAGTCGGGATCATCTTGCCGGGATTGCAGGCGGCGTCGGGATTGAAGGTCTGCCTCAGGCGGGTCATGCATTCGAGGTCGGAGTCGTCGAAGACGAGGTGCATGTAGTCGCGCTTCTCCACCCCGATTCCGTGTTCACCCGAAATCACGCCACCCACGGCGACACAGGCTTCGAGGATCTCCGCTCCGGCCTTCATGACGCGTTCGAGTTCATCCGGGTCCCGCTTGTCGAAGCAGATGTTCGGATGGAGATTGCCGTCGCCCGCGTGGAAGACGTTGGCGAGTTTCAATCGGTAGCGGTCACAGATCTCGCAGATCTTCTCCAGGATGGCTGGCAGGTGGACGCGCGGCACGACCGCATCGTGGACGTAGAGATCCGGCGCCAATCTTCCCATCGCACCGAAGGCACCCTTTCTCGCCCGCCAGAAACGGGTCCGCTCTTCGTCGTTCCGGGCCCGTTCGATCGCCTGGCAGCCCTCGCGACGACACGCCTCGTGGATCAACCGGATCTCTCCGTCCAGACACACGGGATTGCCATCGAGCTCGACGATCAGGACCGCACCCGCGGACTTCGGCAGCCCGGCGGCGTAGACGCTCGCCTCGACCGCCTCGATCGTGCGACGATCGACGATTTCCATCGCCGCCGGGACGACGCCCGAACGGATCACGCGGCCGACCGCCCGGCAGGCCGCGACGACATCATCGAAGATCGCGAGAAGGGTCTCGACGCCCTCGGGTATCGGTGTGAGGCGAACACACGCTTCGGTCACGATGCCGAGCGTTCCCTCGCTGCCGACGATCGCCCCGACCCAGTCGAAACCCGGACCCTCCCCGACCCGATTCCCGAAGCGCTCGATCCGGCCGTCGGGAAGCACCATCTCGAGTGCCAGGATGTGGTTGGTCGTCGTGCCGTATTTCAGGGTATGGGGTCCGCCGGAGTTCTCGGCGATGTTTCCGCCGATCGTGCAGGCCTGCTGGCTCGACGGGTCCGGCGCGTAGAAGAGGCCCAGGTGGGCGACGGCCTGGGACAGCTCGGCATTCACGACGCCGGGCTGGACGACGGCCAGGCGGTTCCCGGGATCGATCTCGAGCACGCGATTCATGCGCGAGCATTCGATCAACACGGAATCCTCCGTGGCATGTGCGCCTCCGGAAAGCCCGGTTCCGGCGCCACGGGGAACGAAGGATCGATCGAAGTCGCGACAGGCCCGGACGATCCGGGCGACCTCTTCCGTCGTCGCCGGCAACACGACGGCGAGCGGCGTTCTGGGCGCGAGGGTGAGTCCATCGCATTCGTAGGCGAAGAGCTCTCCCTCCCTGAAGAGGCAATGGGCGGGGCCCACGATCCCGACCAACCGATCGATCAGCGCCGTGGGCGGGGTGGGGGAGGCCACGATCGTCATCCCGTCGGCTTCCGCGACATGGCCTCAGCCGAGGCCGAGGCGCTCGAGATCATCCTCGTCGAGCCCGAGATAATGTCCGACTTCGTGTCGAAGGGTGATCTGGACCTGGTCGATCAGATCCTCCTCGTCCTGACAGATCTTCTCGAGATTCTTCTTGAAGAGCAGGATCCGATCGAGATCGAGGGGCTGATCCGTCTGCAGGACTTCCGTTCGCGGTACACCCAGGAAGAGTCCGAGGGTCTGGGGCGAAACCCGTTCATTCCGAACCAGATCGAGGTCGGGAAAATCCTCGACCAGGATCGGCACGCCCTCGATCCGTTCCCGGATCGATCGGGGAAGGTTCGCCATGGCCGTATCGACCGCTTTCGCGAAGGCGGTCTCGGAAACGTCCAGTGGCATGGGGAATTGCTGCGGCTCCAGTGAATTCGCTCGCGCAAAGGCCTCTGCAGCGCCCTCGATCCCCGCACCCGTCGCACCGGACGCCTCTCCCTCGGCCTCGAGACGCTCGAGAACCAGACCCAGGTGATAGAGCGTATGGGCGGAATCCGGATCGATGGCGGCCCCGCGCTCGAGCACGCGTTTCGCTTCCTGATAGGCGCCGAGTTCGAACAACACCTGTCCCTCGAAAGCGCAATAGAGCCCGAGCTCGCCGCCTGCCTTGCTGGCGCGACGCACGAGAAAGAGGGCCCCTTCGAGGTCGTCCTGATAGAAGAGGGCCTTGCTCTTCAGGTAGTAGACTTCGGCCTGGAGCATGCGATCCGGACGCGGCAGCTCCGGCCGGCCCGAGAGCAGTTCATCGCTCAGGCGGGCGGCGGTCCCGAACTCCCCGAGTTCCTCGATGAGGAGTTCGATCCGATTGAGATGGGCCGCCGTGAACTTCCCGTCGGCGATCGTCGCCCGATCGAACTCGATCAGCGCTTCGTCGACGCGACCGTCATCCCAGAGGATCTCACCCCGCCCGTTGTGCGCCTCCGCACCATCGGGATGGACCCGCAGGGCCTCGTCGAGCCAGGCGAGGGCTTCCTCGATCCGCCCGCCATGGGAGGCTTCCATCGCCTGATCCAGGCAATCCCAATAGCGATCCTTGTCTTTGCGCATGGTCTCCACGCCAGGGTCTGCATTCGGGTACCCACCGGAGCACCTCGACCCGATTCCGGGCCCTTCGCACCGCCGGCACTCGACCGGGACGGCCGGGCCGTCTCATCCCCGGCGGAGCCGGAACCCGAAGCGGGCAGAGTAGCGTAGCCGCCCGTCCGAATGTCGAGCCCTCGGGGAACCAAGCGGAATGGAAGCCGCTACAGTCGGGCGCGATGAGCGGATTCCGGCCGATGGCCTTCAGGACAAGCCGACGGG
>DRKE01000542.1 GCA_011051925.1 Deltaproteobacteria bacterium | reverse complement strand
GGCGACAGGCGAACGCCCACGATGAAGTCCGGCCGGCAAGCCCGGCGGATGCCCTCGACGATCTCGAAGAGAATGCGTGAACGGCCCTCGAGCGTGCCGCCGTATCGGTCGCTTCGCCGATTGATCGTCGGGCTGAAGAACTGACCGAGGACGTATCCGTGGGCTCCGTGGATTTCCACGCCATCGAATCCCGCCCGCTCGGCGCGACCGGCCGCCGCGACGAAATCCGCGATCAGCTCCTCGACCTCCGGCAACGTGAGCGCCCGGGCCCCCGTTTCGTCGTTTTCGGATGGGCAGACCGGCGTCTGTCCGATCAGGCCGGCGGGCGAACGCATCCCCGCATGGTGAAGCTGGACCAATGCGACGCTGTCATTCGCGCGGATCTCCTTGGCCAGCCGCGACAGCCCGGGAACGTGTTCGTCTGCGAAGATCCCCAGCTGGCCGGGGAAGCCCTGCCCGATCGCCTGGACGTGTGCCGCGCAGGTCATCGTCGCCCCGAAGCCGCCCCGAGCACGCATCACGAGCCAGTTGAACTCGTCCTCCGAAAGTCGACCATCCGGGTGACTCTGGAGGTTCGTGAGCGGAGCGAGCATGAAGCGATTCTTCATGCGCGGGCCGCGTACGAAGGGCATCGGATCGAAGGGTGAAACCGTCGTCATGTCCTGCAGGCCTCGGGGCGCGTGGGATCGGTCGGGCCGAGTCGGCGGCGGCGATTGCAGCGGCGCCCCGACGATCTCGAGCACGGCGGGAGACCATAGCGCGACCCGCCCGGATCAGGACGGCCGATGCCCCCGCGCGAACCTGCCGAGATCGCCTTCCGGGTCCGGACGGGAAAGAGCCGTTTCGCCCAGCGCACGACCGATCCCACTCGCCGCCCCGGTGATCACGGCCACCCGACCCGTCAGTCGACGCACGATCCGCCCTCCCCGTCCTTCCCACCCGGCCCGCCGGATCGGGAAGCGGCGGCGGCCCGCGATCGATCGCGGCCATCGGGTCGGACGAACGATCCGGAGCGGCCGTGCCGGGCCAGGATCTGGTGGACGCGCAGCGAATCCTCCCGAAACGCGACCGAGACGCCTGCCAGGTAGGCCAGCCAGATTCGGACCTTCTCCGGGCCGACGAGATCGAAAGCCTCCTCGCGACGCTCCCAGAGACGCCGGCACCAATGCGCTGTCGTCCGGGCATAGTGTTCTCGCCAGCCTCGAACGCCCAGGAGCTCGAATCCGGCCGTCTCCATCTCCGCCACGGTATGCCCCAGATCGCTCAGCTCGAATCCCGGAAAGACGTGATGCCCGATCAGACGCGACCCCAGCCGAGGCCTTCGCCGGCGCCGATCGCGACGCTTCGATCGACGCGTCGTTCCCTGGTTGAGCAGCCGCCCGCCCTCCGCCAGACAGGCGCGCAGTCGACGGAAATAGCCTGGGTAGTTCGCGAGACCGACATGCTCGATCATCTCGATGCTCGCGATCTTGTCCCAGGTTCCGTCGAGGTCCTCGACCGCCCGGAGTTCGACCGTCACCGACTCTTCGAGACCGAGAGACTCGATCCTCCTCTGCGTGAACTCGAGCTGCTCCGGCGAAAGCGTGATGCCGTGCGCCCGGACCCCGTATCGTCGGGCGGCGTGACAGAGAAGCCCCCCCCAGCCACATCCGACGTCGAGAAACCGCTCGTCGGGCCGCAGATCGAGTTCGCGACAGACGAGGTCGAGCTTCGCCGCTTGCGCTCGATCGAGATCCATGTCCGAGTCGCGAAAAAACGCGCAGGAATACTGCATCTCGCGATCCAGGAAGAGCGCATAGAAGGCGTTTCCCACGTCGTAGTGGAAGCGGATCGGATCGATCGCTTCCCCCTTTCGCCGCGAACGCCGGGCGCTTCGCGCATGCCGTGGACGAGCCATCGCGGCCCGGAGGGCCGGGCCGACCAGGCGCCACTTCGCAGCACGCCGCAGCCGCCGTCTTCGCCCACGGCGGCGGACGGTTTCGAGAAAGGCTTCGGGACTGCCGCCCTCGATGGCCAGATTCCCCTTCGCATAGTGGAGCACGAGATTCTCGGGCGTCGGTCGCCGGATCAGGGAACTCAGGATGCCAGCCTCCGACAAGACGATCTCGAAGGGGGATTCGACGTTCCGTCCCAGCGGGACCAGGGAGCCGTCCCACAGACGGACCGACAGGTCCAGATCGAGGACCTCTCCCAGTCGCGACACCAGGCGACCAGCCGCCGCCGTGTTTCGATCGACACGCTTCGAATCGGATTTCGAACCGGAGACGAGGGAAGACACTGCCTACGCCGCAGCCCAGGCCCCGGCCTCGAAGCGCCAGACCGCCTGGCAAGGCAGATCGCGCGACGACTGGCCGATCCTGAAGACGTAGCCACACTCTTCGAGCGCCCAGGACCGCGTGTCGGTCCGGTAGTATCGGAGATCCTCGTCCCGGACCTCGATCACGAGCTCGACGGACGCCCCGGCCGCGAGCTCGACACGACCGAATCCCTTCAACTCCTGCCTCGCCCGCTCGATCTTTGAATCCACGTACCCGACGTAGAGCTGGACGATCGTCGCGCCGTCGCGCGACCCTTCATTCCGCACGAGCGTGCGACACTCGAAGCGGCCCTCGCGGCGGCAGATCTCGAGCGCACCGACCGTGAACTCGGTGTATCCGAGTCCGAAACCGAAGGGGAACTCCGCTTCGCATCCGTACCGGTCCAGCCACCGATAGCCGGGGTACAAGTCGTGCTCGACCGAGAGGGACGCGACGTCCCAGGGCATCAGGTCCGCCATGTCTCTCGGAATCGAGACGGGCAGACGACCGCTCGGCGACACCTCGCCGAAGAGCACCCGGGCCAGCGCGTCGCCACCGGCCTGTCCCCCGTACCACGCCATCAGAAGGCCGTCGACACGATCCACCCAGTCCCGAACGACGATCGCCGAACCCCCCTGCAGCACGACGACCGTTCTCGCGGCCCGGCCCAGGGCTTCTTCGATCAGATCGCGCTGGCCCGGTGGCAGGTCGAGGCGTTCGCGGTCTCCCCCGGGCGCGAAGTCGCTCGCTTCCGCGTCCTTCTGTGCGGTGGGAATGAACTCGCCTTCGTCACGATAGGTCAGGCCCGCCACGACGATCGCGACGTCGTACCCGTCCAGCCGCGACAGATCGGCGCCCTCGCCGAAGAAGTCGATGGAACACGCCCCGGCCGCGGTCTCGATCCCTTCGAGAGGCGTGACGACCCGGGACGGCGTGACCATGCTGCTGCCGCGATCGCCGAGGTTCGCCTGGATCGCCAGATCGCCGACGACGGCGATCCGCGTTCCCGCTCGACGTTCGAGAGGCAGCACGTCGCCTTCGTTCTTGAGGAGCACGATCGATTTTTCCGCGGCCTCGCGGGCCAGCGCGACGTGTTCTTCACACTCGACGACGCCGGGCGCCGGGCGATCCTTCCCGGCGACTCCGTCCGGGGTCAACTGCCAGGCGATCTTCTGGTAGACCGATCGCCGCGCGGCGCGGGCGATCGTCTTTTCGGACAGTGAGCCGTCCGCGATCGCCTCGTCCAGCTTCTCGTCGGAGAATCGGAACCCCACGGGCATCTCGATGTCGAGTCCGGCATTCAGGGAAGGGGCCGTCGAACGCGCCCCGAGGAACCAGTCCGATTCGACGAAGCCGCGAAAACCCCAATCCCGACGAAGGATCTCGTCGAGCAGCTCCGGATTCTCGCCGCAATGGACCCCGTTCACCTTGTTGTAGGCGCTCATCACCGACGCGGCACCCGCTTCGACCACGCACCGCTTGAAGTGGGGAAGGTAGACCTCGTGCAGCGAGCGCGGATCGATCTCGGAGCTCAGCTCGAAGCGCGTGTTCTCGAGGTTGTTCAACGCGAAGTGTTTCGGACTGGCGAGGACGTGATTCTGGGCACCGGACACGAACGCCACGGCCATCGCTCCGGTATGGTGGGGATCCTCGGAATAGGTCTCCTGCGCCCGTCCCCAGCCGGGATGACGCAACAGGTTGATCGTCGGCGCCAGCAGGACGTTCCCGCCCCTGGCCGCCACCTCGAGTCCGATCGCCATGCCGACCCGACGCTCGAGCAGGACGTCGAAGGTCGCCGCGCGAGCGATCGCGACGGGAAACGCCGTCGCCGTTCCAGCCCGGGCACCGCGCGGGCCGTCGACCATCTTCCAGGCCGCGAGCCCGAGGGACGCGTCCCCGCCCGCGTGAAAGAGCCCATCGATCGGCCTGGCCTGACTGCCCCTGATCTCGTTTCTCAGCTGCGCCGGGGACATGCGGGCCAGGAGCTCATCCGTCTCCCGCTCGACCTTTTCATGGTCGATCCGCAGCGCGTGATTCCCCGCATGGATCACCGAGCGATCGAACGCCCGGATCGATCGAACGTCGCGGCTAGCCATCCTTCCTCCGATCCGGCACGACCTTCGCCCTCCCGTTCTCCGGGCTGCCGTCGGATGAAACCCGTTGCGATGCCGGATCCGGAACGGGTTCCCCCGTCAACCAGGCTGCGAGGATCCCGTTCACGACTTCCGGCGCCTCCTGCTGGACCCAATGTCCCGCATCGGGAACGAAACGCTTCGTGAGATCGCGGACCTGGGTTTCGGCTCCATCGAGGGTCGACGGGATGAGGATCGGATCCTCGACACCGAAGATCGTGAGCGTGGGCACTTCGATCGGCGGGAACCCGCGTCGGGCCATGCGCCGGAAGCCGCCGCCCCGCACCATGGCCCGGTAGTAGTCGATCATCGCCGTGAGCGCGCCCGGCGCCAACGCCGCTTCGAGATAGACGCGCAGATCCTTCTCGTCGAGCCCGGCCCAATCGTTCGCCGCAGCGCTTCGGAAGGCGCGCTCGAGCCCGCGTCCGCCTCGAAGCGACAAGAGGCCTTCCGGCAGCCGGGGGATCTGGAAGAAGAGGACGTACCAGAACCGCCGAAGGCCCTTCACCATCTCGAGGAGACCGGGTCTCCGGACGCCGGGCGCGGGGCCGTTCAGGATCACCAGGCGATCGAGCTCCCGGATCCGGTGGGCGGCGAAGAACCAGGCGATGATCGCGCCCCAATCGTGTGCGATCAGGATGGTCTGCCGGGCGCCCGACGCATCGATCAGGCCGGCGACGTCCTCCATCAGGTTCTCGATCGCGTAGGCTTCGAGGCCGGAGGGACGCTCGGTCCTGCCGTAGCCACGCAGATCCGGCGCCCAGGCACGGTACCCGAGCGCAGCCAGGAGCGGAAGCTGGTGCCGCCAGGAATATCCGAGTTCGGGAAAGCCGTGGAGGCAGAGCGCCAGGCGCTCCCCCTCCCCACAGACGTTCACATGGAAATCGAGCCCGTTCGCGCGAACACGCTCAGACCGGATCGACTCAGCCACCCGACATCCGCGCCTTGAGCCCTTCGGTCATCTCCGCGAGAACCCGAGCGCAATGCTCGTCCTTCTGGATGGCCGTCCAGTAGTGGGCGACGTTGGAAGTCGCTGCCAACGGATTCGCCATCCCGAAAGCGGGCGCGATGTTCACGGCCACGAAGAGTGCGGGCACCAGCGCGCAGTCGGCGAACGAGAGCCGGCCGCCCACTGCATGGTCTCCGCCCTCGTACCCTCCGGCCACGAGGTAGCGCTCGAGCATCACGAGATTCCCTGCGAGCTGCGCCTTCTGCTCCTCGACGACCGCCTCGTCCCGATCCGCCGGATTCATGTGGGGCAGCATGATGAAGAGCGGTCCGAGGATGTAGAGGTCAGCGACCCGTGCGAGCAACCGTGCGATGCCCCGCTCGATCGGCGCGTCCGGCAACAGGGAAGGCGTCGGAAAGGCCTCCTCCAGGTATTCACCGATCACGGCGGACTCCCCGAGCACGACGCCATCGACTTCGAGTGCGGGAATCTTCCCGCTCGGATTGATCCTCTTGAATTCGTCGCTGGAGATCCCCCCCGGCGGCTCGACCATGTCGATGCCTTCGATGCCCTTGGCGTAGATCTGGATCCGGCAACGGGAGGCGAAGGGGGAGAGATTGCTTTGATAGAGTTTCATCGGATTTCCTTGGGGCTGGAGGGATGGGCAGACGTGGTTTCCAGAAGCTATCCCAGAAAGACCGACCCAGGAATACACCCCTGCAAGCCCGGGCAGGCCGCGGGCGGGTTCGAGGCCCGGCCCTCCGGACGCGCGATTCAACCGATTCCGATGGATCGCCGATAGAGGACCATCCCAGGAGCCATCTTGCCCCGTCCTCGAAGCTCGCGCCGCCATATCGTCCTCTATTCGGGAGGTCAGGACCGCCGGAACGCCCTGATCCACGAGAGCCTGCTCGCCCTGGCCCTCCGGCGCCCGGGAAAGCGTGCCCACCGGCGGATCCGGATGACCTATCTCGCCTTCACGACCGAAGGCGCCCCGGGCTTCTTCCGCCGCTTCGAGCGCCGCTATCGCGCCTTCGGCGGAACGGAATTCCATTGCATCGCAGCCGACGACCCGCGCCTCGCCGAGGCGGCGGGCAGTGGCCGACGCGACGCGATCGCCATCATCCACTCGAGCGACGTCGTCTACCTGTCGGGCGGAAACACCTTCTACTACCTCTGGAATCTCCGACGATCGGGGCTCCTGCCCGCCCTGCGTCGATTCGCGGATCGTGGAGGTGTTCTCGCGGGGCTTTCGGCCGGAGCGATCCTGGCGACGCCGTACATCGGACTCGCGGCCTACCCGGAATTCGATCGTGACGAGAACGAG
>DRKE01000541.1 GCA_011051925.1 Deltaproteobacteria bacterium | reverse complement strand
TATCATCAAGCGGAGTCGCATGGAGGGGCTCGAGGGCGTGATCTTCAAGAAGCCGGTGGATCCGGACCGATTGCGTCGCACGATCATCGAATCCGTGGGAAAGGGATGACATGCTGAAAGACCCCGATATCCGATCGCTTCTGGACGAGCGGACCATCCGCCACATCCTTGCCCGCTATTGCCGGGGGCTCGACCGGATGGACAAGGACATGGCCTATTCCAGCTGGCATCCCGATGCGACGGCCGTCTACGACGGGCTATTCGAAGGAAGCGGACACGACTTCATCGACTGGGCCTGGAAGACCCATGCGGAACTGGATCGTCATTTCCACCAGATCAACAACACGGTCATCGAGCTATCCGGGGACCGTGCGACGAGCGAGGCCTATGTCACCGTCGTCGTCTGGACGAAGCCCGACGAGAAGGGCGATCAGGTCGAGATCATCACGCGTGGCCGCTATCTCGATCGCTGGGACAGACGCATGGGCGTGTGGGCGATCAACCACCGGACCTACCTCACGGACATGCAGACGATCCATCCCCTTGCCCCGGGGTCGGTGAGTTCCCGCTCGACCCGTGACCAGCACGATCCGTCCTTCGACTTCATTCCGAGGGGATGAGCGGAGACTCCGCGAAGTCTACGCTATGTTTCAGCGCTGGCTGGCTGGGGGAAATCGCTGCGCTGGAGGTTTCCGATGGATCCGATGCAGACCGGCCCGGCGCAGGTCTTCTCGACCGACCCGGAGCCCGGGATTCCGGTTCGTCACCCCGCCGGTGCCCTCTCGAAGGACATCCCCCGCTACTGGTACGGTGGAGACGCCTTCGCCACCCATTTCATGGACGCGCTCTCGTCGACCTTCCCCTTCGGTGAGGCGTTCTTCGTCCGCGCGGTGCTCCACTACCGCGATCGGATCGGGGATCCGGCGCTGCAGAAACGGATCCGCGGTTTTGCCGGCCAGGAGGGCCAACACAGTCGCGTTCACGAGCAGCACGTCCGGATGCTCGTCGAACAGGGGTATCCCGCGATCGAGGCGCGCAATCGCTTCGTCGACCGGATCGCCCGCTGGCACAACCGCCGGCTTCCGCTGCTCTCGCTCACGATGACCGCGTCGCTCGAACATCTGACCGCGATTCTCGCCCGCCAGGTCCTCAGCGATCCCGACCGGCGTACCGGGAACATGCACCCGGAAATGGCGCGGCTCTGGCGATGGCACGCGCTCGAGGAAGCCGAACACAAGTCGGTCGCCTTCGACGTCCTGAAGGAGGTTGCGCCGGGTCATGCACGGCGTGTCATCGTCATGGCCCTGAATACCCTGGGCCTCGGTCTCGAGGTCTTCGACCGCCTCGTCTACATGCTCTGGAAGGACGGGCTGCTCTTCAAGGCGTCGACCTGGAGAAACGGCTGGCGCTTCCTTTTCGGCCGGGACGGGTTCCTCCGTGGGACGGGTGCGGACTACCGTTCCTGGTATCGGCGGGATTTCGATCCGCGACAGATCGACGATCGACCCCTGATCGAGAAGAACGTCGCGCTCATCGAAGCCGAGATCATGGGCTGAAGGGCGTCCCGCGACGAAGACGGGGTGCCGGATCCAGAGAGAGAACGGAACGCAAACCGGGAGGAGATCCGCTTGTTCGAGAATCTGTCCGTAGAAGTGAAGGGAGCGGTCGGGCAGCTGCGTCTGTCACGTCCCGAGAAGCTGAACCCGCTGTCGACGGAGACGCTCCAGGAGCTCGCGCAGGCGGCTCGCTTCTTCGACGAACGACGCGAGGTCAAGGTCGTCATCGTGAGCGGCGAGGGTCGGGCCTTCTCCGCGGGTGCGGATCTGGCGAGTTTCTCGCGCCGGCAGGCGCTCTCTTCCCGGGACGCGGCGGATACCGGCCGCGAGATGGCCGATGCCCTGGAAGCGATGCGTGCGATCTCGATCGCGAAGATCCGGGGTTGGTGCGTCGGCGGTGGTCTCGTGGTCGCGGCCGCTTGTGATCTACGGCTGGCGAGCGACGACGCGCGTTTCTCGATCCCCGAGATCGATCTGGGAATCCCGCTCGCGTGGGGCGGAATCCCGCGCCTGGTGCGTGAGATCGGACCGGCCCTCACCAAGGAACTCGTCCTCACGTGTCGGCCCTTCGACGCCGAGGAAGCGCGAGCCGTGGGGTTCCTGAACCGGGTCGTCCCCGCCGACGAGCTGGATACGGCCGTCGATGAACTCGCGGAATCGATCTCGAAGAAGGCCTCCCATGCGATCTTCTCGACCAAACGGCACGTGAATGCCGTGACCGATCAAATGGTGGGAACGATGCGGAGCTGGTCGGACGCCGACGGTCTGGCCACGGCGCTTCACGACGAAGAATGTGCGGAGGCGCGTCGCAGCTACCTCGACTCGCGGAAGCGGAAGGACTGAGAGTCGGCGCGAAGGGTCCGTCGTCGGAGCGCCCGAGGAACGGCCCGCTACTTCGAAGTGTCGGGTCCGGGCGCCTCCGCGGAAGGGGCGCTCAGCGGAGGCGGCGGCGCGAGGACGATGCCCGCGGCGGCGAGTCGTTCGTCGACCTCGGTCTGGAACTCGGGAAGCAGTGCCGCGCTGGCTTCCTGCATCTTCATGTACGAATCCCGGCTCAGGTCGGGCATCTTTTCGACCAGCTTCCTACCGGCCGGTGACTCCCAGAACGCCGTGATCTCGCGGATCTCCTTCTCCGAGAAGTAGGCGGCGTAGATCGGTGCGTAGATGTCGGTCAACGTCTTGATGTCTCCGAAATGCGCTCCGAAGGTCGAGCGCGCGACATCGAGGACGATCGCCTGCATCGGTTCGGTGATCTCGATCCCGCTGGCTGCGATCGAGGCGAGGGCCTGCTGCGCGACCGAGTAGGACATCTGCTCCCGGACGGTCTCGGGGGTCTTCTGGACGAGGAGATACTTCTCGACGGCCTCACGAAAACCCGGATCGATCTTCGCTGCGTCCTGGGCGAAGCCGGGCTGGCCCGCCCCGAAGACGAGGCCCAGCGACAGGACCATCGAGGGGAATGCACGGGAAAGGAAACGAGCGAGCATGCAGGACTCCTTGCATGGAAGGGAGGGAACACCCGGGAGAGTGGATTCATCGGCCATCCGGGCCTCGGGCATGATAATCGGAACGCCTTCGGACCGCTCGCGGGCGCGCAGGAAGCGTGGCCGCGAGCGTCAGGCCGCGAACTTCGAAGGCGCCCGCGTCGAGCAACGCATCGGCAGCCGCATCGAGCGTGCTGCCCGTGGTGAGCACATCGTCGACGAGCCAGACACGGGATCGGGAACCGAAGCGCGCCGTCGAGCGAAAGGAGTCCTGGACGTTCTGCCTGCGCTCCCGACCGACCGATCGCGCCTGGCTTCGGGAAGAGCGCGTTCGTCTCAGCATTCCAGGGGCGAACGAGCAGTCGAGGATTCCGGCGATCCGACGCGCGATCGGTTCGGTCTGGTTGAAGCCCCGCTGGTGCCGCCGCCGCCAGTGAAGGGGGATCGGAACGATCCAATCCGGCCTTTCGGACGTCTCCGACCCGATCCGCCGTCCGAGTTCAGCTGCCAGGTGGTCGATGGCCAGACGGAGCGCCACGTTCGGGCCGAAGGGAAGGCGGGCGGTCTTGAAGCCCGGAAGCCATCGTCGGGCCGCTCCTTCGTAACGAAGCAGGGAACGGCAGCCGTGCAGGGCGCTGCCTTCGGACAGGCATCCCGGGCATCCGTCGAAGGGCCGTCGCGCGCGGGTTCCCTTCCGATCCGGTTCCGGAAGGAATCCCTCCCCCATCCCACAGCGGGGGCAACCGTCGACGATCCGCCACCATGGCAGTCCCCGGTCACAACGCGGACAGAGCGGCGAAGCCGTCGTCCGAAGGCTCGTGCCGCATTCGATACAGAGCGGCGGCGCGACCAGATCGAGGAGTACACCGAGCGGCGATGGGGATGGGCGCATCATTCGAAAACGCGCGGGGTGACGCGCACCCTTTCTCGGGACCGGGTTCTCGGGACCGGACTCGGGGCCGGAAATCCGGGTCGACGGCGCGGGACGGATCTATGCCGCCGGATCGGCCGCTTCGTCCTCCATGCTCCCTTCGTCGCCGACGTCGCCGACGGGTTCCGTTGCTTCCCGCTCGAAGGGGGCCTGCACGGCCGGATCCGGGTCGACGCCCTCGATTCCGAGGTCGAGGCGAGGTGCATCGCGCCAGAGCCGCTCGAGATCGTAGCGCTCCCGTGTGTCGTCATCGAAGACGTGAACGATGGCGTCGTTGCAGTCGATCAGGACCCAGTTGCCGTCGTCGAGTCCTTCGATTCCCAGGGGCTGTTCGTCGTTCTCCTTGAGCGTGCGTACGACGGCGTCGGCGATCGAACGGACCTGCCGATCGGATCGGCCCGAAAGGATGATGAAGGTGTCGGCGTAGGCCGTGAGTTTTCGCATGTCCATGACGACGGGTCGTTCGGCCTTCCGTTCGAGAGCGGCTTCGACGATCCGCGTCGCCTTCCGGCCGGGGTCGGTTTCATCCATGCTCGTATTCTTCTCCTTCGCCCCGGAGTGACGCGAACTCGCCGCTTTCCAGGATGGCTTCGTGGATCGATTCCGGAACCAGGAACCGGATCGATCGATTCGCACGACAGGCTCTCCGGATCCGGCTCGACGAGATGTCGAGCGCGGTGATGGAGACGAGTTCGAGGCGGGTTCCGGCCTCGCGGTGTCGCGCGCTCCTTCCATCCCCTCCGAACTCGAAATCCGCCTCGACGATCCGGGGAATCCGTTCGGCCAGGTCTTCGAGTTGGCCCGGGGGTCGCGTCATGATCGCGAAATCCGCCAGGACAAAGAGCTTCTTCGGGTCCCGCCACTCCCCCATCTCTGCAAAGGCGTCCTCGCCGACGATGAAGACCGGTCGCCGTGCCCGGGGATCGCGATCCCGGATCGCCTCGAGGGTGTCGACCAGGTATGACGGACCCTCGCGGTCGATCTCGATCCGGTCGATCGAGAACGCCTTGTGCGCGGCGATCGCCCGCTCGACCCAGTCGAGGCGTCTTTCGGCCGGCGCGATCGGATCGAGGGGATCCTGTCGCTTGTGGGGAGGCGTCCGGCTCGGAATGAAGAGGATCCGGTCCAGATCGAGTGCTTCGCGAACTTCTTCCGCGGCCCGAAGATGTCCCAGATGGATCGGATTGAACGTCCCTCCGAAGAGTCCCACGCGCGGCTCGTTCCGTCCGCTCGTCATCCGCGAAGCTGACCCCGGCCGAGCAGGACGAATTTCCGTGTCGTGAGCCCCTCGAGTCCCATCGGTCCGTAGGCATGGAGTTTCGAAGTCGAGATGCCGATCTCGGCGCCGAGCCCGAGCTGGAATCCGTCGGAAAACCCCGTCGAACAATTCACGCCGACCGTGGAGGAGTTCACCCGTCGCAACCATTCCTGGCTGTTGTCGTAGTCGTTGGTGACGATGATCTCCGTATGGTTCGATCCATGGCGCCGGATGTGTTCGATCGCGTCATCCATCGAGTCGACGATCCGCACGGCGAGGACGGGAGACAGGAATTCCTCGGACCAGTCGGATTCCGACGCCGCCACGGCCTCGCTGAAGACCCTTCGGGTCGCTTCGCAACCGCGGATCTCGACGCCCGCCTCGTGCAGATCCTTGAGCACGGCGGGAAGGACGGTTTCCGAAGCGCCGCGATGACACAAGAGCGTCTCGACCGCGTTGCAGACGGGCATCTGCCGGATCTTCGATTCGTGCACGATGTCGATCGCCATCTGGACGTCGGCGCTCTCGTCGATGAAGACGTGGCAGACGCCGGCATCGTGGGCGATGACGGGAATCGTCGATTCCTTGATCACCTTGTGGATCAGGCCCGGACCCCCGCGCGGGATGATCAGGTCGATCGATCGATCGAGTTTCAGCAGGACGTCGATCGCGGCACGATCGGTCGTCGGGATGATCGTGATCGCCTCCTCCGGGATCCCCTCGTCGCGCGCCGCCGCCCGCAATTCCTCGCCGAGGGCGAGGTTCGAATGGATCGCTTCGGAGCCGCCGCGCAGGATCACGGCGTTCCCCGCTTTCACGCAGAGTGCCGCCGCATCGACGGTGACGTTGGGTCGGGACTCGTAGATCATCGCGATCACGCCGAGCGGTATCGCCATCTGGCCCACGCTCAGCCCGTTGGGTCGGATGCTGTGGTTCGAGATCCGACCGACGGGATCGGGGAGTGCCGCCACGTCGCGCAGGCCCTGGAGCATGTCACGCCATTTTCCTTCGGAGAGGGCGAGTCGGCCTCGAAGAGGGGCCGGAACGCCCTTTCGGGCTGCCGCTTCCACATCCCGGGCGTTCGCGGCCATGATCCGGTCGCGTGCCGCGTCGAGGCGCTCGGCGGTCCTCCGGAGCCAGGCGTTCTTGCGCTCCGTCGGGATCTCACCCATCACTTCGCTCGCGCTTCGCGCCGCCTCGGCGAGCGCTTCGATCTCGCCGTGCAGCTCGGCACTCGCGTCCATCGAGAGCGGACTCGCGTTCGGATCGGGTTTGTCGGTCGAGGAGGACATGATGCTTCTTCTCGTCTTCTCGATGGGGCGGGTTGGACTCCGATCCCCGGTCAAGGCAGGGCCTGTTCGATTCGGACGACTCTTCAGGAATCGCCGATCAGGACGAGGTCGTCTCGATGGATGATCTCGTCCCCGTTCGTATATCCTAGCACCTGCGGGATCTCCTTCGTCGCGCGACCCGCGAGACGTTCGACGTCGGGCGAGGGATAGACCGTGAGGCCCCGGGCGATCTCACGCCCGTCATCGTCGACGCAGCTCACGGAATCGCCGACGCCGAAGCGGCCTTCGATACGCAGGATGCCCGCGGGAAGAAGGCTTCGGCCCCGGTCGACGAGGGCGCGTACGGCCCCGTCATCGATCACGATCCGACCGCGGGTCTTCGCCGTGAACGCGAGCCAATGCTTCTTGCCCGCGAGCCGCCTGCCGGGCTCGAAGAGCGTGCCGAGCCGTTCGCCATCCATCAACTTCCCGAGGATCCCGTCCGTTCCCCCATGACACAGGATCGTGGCGGCGCCAGAGCGCGCGGCGTTGGTCGCGGCCTCGAGTTTCGTGATCATCCCGCCACTGCCGAATCGGGTTCCGGCGCCGCTGGCCGCCTCGCGGATGGCCGGGGTGATCTTGCGAACGGTCCGGATGAGGGGCGGAGGTGCGTGGCCTGGTTCCGGGGCTTTCTCGTAGAGCCCTTCGACGTCGGTCAGGATCACGAGCAGATCGGCATCGACGGCGTTCACGATCGTCGCGGCGAGATTGTCGTTGTCCCCGAAGCGGATCTCTTCGGTCGCGATCGTGTCGTTCTCGTTCACGATCGGGATCACGCCCAGTCGGAGAAGTTCGAGCATGGTCCTGCGGGCGTTCAGGAAACGTTCCCGGTCCTCGAGGCCGGCGCGGGTGAGCAGGACCTGACCGACGTGATGATCGCGCCGGGCGAAGCGGCGCTGATAGAGCTCGATCAGGCCGATCTGACCGACGGCGGCGGCGGCCTGTTTCTCGCGAATCGAATGGCCCGAGTGACGCCAGCCGAGCTTGTGGGCCCCCACGGCAATCGCGCCCGAAGAGACGAGCACGACCTGGCGTCCGCTTTCGATCAGGTTCGATACATCGCTGGCCAGCGCGCTGAAACGTTCGGGCCGGAGTCGTCCATCGCGGGTGAGCGTGCTCGAGCCGATCTTCACGACGATCCGCCGCGAACGCGGGAGCTGCTTCCAGGCATCGGATTCCGACATCAGTCCTGCTCCCGTCCGGTTTCGTCGACCGCGGCTTCCCGACGTGCGTCTTCGACGGCCTCGAACATGCTTCGAAGGAGAAGGTCGAGGCCCTGGGAGGCCGCGCTCGAAACCTGCAACGGACGGAGGCCGCGTTCGGTCAGCCGTTCGAGCAGGGGCGCGACGAGTGCCTCGTCGTGGACGAGATCCGATTTGTTCAGGACGAGGATCTCCTGTCGCTCCAGAAGCTCCGGTCGGTAGCGTCCGAGCTCCCGGCGGATCGCCTCGTAGTCCTTCATCAGGTCGCGGCCCTCGACCAGCATCGCTTCGAGGTCGAGGAGATGGACGAGAACCCGGGTCCGCTCGACGTGTCGGAGGAACTGATGACCGAGGCCGGCGCCTTCACTCGCGCCCTCGATCAGGCCGGGAATGTCCGCCACGACGCAGCGGCGGTCGTCGCGCTCGACCACGCCGAGGGACGGCACGAGCGTCGTGAAGGGATAGTTCGCGACGCGCGGCCGTGCCGCCGAGATCCGCCGCAAGAGGGTCGACTTTCCCGCATTCGGGAACCCGACGAGGCCGACGTCGGCCATCAGCTTGAGTGAGAGCCGGATCTGCCGGGTCTCGCCCGGTCTTCCCGGCGTCGCGAAATCGGGCGCCTGGCGGGTCGCCGTCTTGAAGCGCGCGTTGCCGAGACCGCCGCGACCGCCGCGTGCGACCACGAGCCTCTGGCCAGGCCGCGTCAGGTCGGCGAGGAGCCGGGCCGGGTCGGCTTCCTGCGTCTCTTCCCCGGGATCCCGGGGCGTTTCGTCGAAGACCAGGGTTCCGACCGGGACGCGGATCTCGACGTCTGATCCGGATGCGCCCTTCCGGTCGGAGACACCGCCGTGTTCGCCACTCTCGGCGCGGATCCGCCGGGCGGATTTGAAGTCGAGCAGGGTCGCGACGTTGTTGTCCGCAACGAGGATGACATCCCCGCCGCGTCCCCCATCCCCGCCATTCGGTCCACCTTTCGCGATGAACTTCTCACGGCGGAACGAGACCTTCCCATTCCCTCCGGATCCGGATCGGACCTCGAGCAGCGCTTCATCGACGAAGAGACTGGCTTGTTTCATGGTGACCGCCATCGGCTCGCGCTCGAGCCCTGTCACACGGATCCGACATCGGCCGGTCGGGCTCGGATGTCGGAGAGGGCGATCGCATCGTCCGGCCCGGTCAGCGCCGATTCGGAATGCGGCTCCGGGCGGTCGGAGGAACGGGTTCCGTTCCTGCGCGGACCTACTCCGCGTCGACGTGGGCCATCGTGCGGCCGCGGGAGGTTCCGTACCGGACCTTGCCGTCCTTCAACGCGAAGAGCGTGTAGTCCCGACCGAGTCCCACGTTCTGGCCGGCGTGGATCTTCGTTCCGACCTGACGCACGAGGATCGAGCCGGCGGAAACGACCTCGCCACCGAATACCTTCATTCCCCGTCGCTGACCATTGCTGTCGCGACCGTTGCGTGAGCTGCCCTGACCCTTCTTGTGCGACATTTCGATTCCTGCTTCCTGTTTCCCGTTCCGTTTCCAGGTTTCCCGCCCGGCTTCGCGTCCTGCGGGATCGGCCGTTCCTGCTCAGGCCTTGATCTCGTCGACACGGATCTCGGTGTAGTCCTGTCGATGGCCCTGGGTGCGCCGGTAGCCCTTGCGGCGCTTCATCTTGAAGACGCGGATCTTCGGTCCCCGACCCTGGGCGACGATGGTCCCGGTAATGGCGGCCCCATCGACCCTGGGCGTGCCGACCTTGACGTCCTCTCCATCCCCGACCATGAGGACATCATCGAGCGTGATCGTCGAACCGACCTCGCCCGCCAGCTTTTCGACCCGGACGGATCCACCCCGGGTCACACGGTACTGCTTTCCACCGCTGCGTATTACGGCGTACATTCTCGACCTCGTTTCATTCGGAGCGCGGGATTATGCGTGATTCCGCTTCTGAGTCAACCGCTTGGAGCGATTCCGGAGAATCCGCCCCCGCCTCGCTGCCGGGTCCCCCGGGCGTGTCGATCGGGGGGGAATCCGGCGGGGCCGGTTCCTTTCCGGCTCCGGTCGGTGCTTCGTCCTTCGATTCCTCCGCGTCATCGGCCTCGAATTCGATGCCCACGTCGACCGTGGCCGCTGCCAGAGCGGCCGCCGCACCGTCGACCTGCTCGTCGTCGGTCCCGACCGCCTCGACGATCCCCTCGGCGACGACGACTTCGCTGGCACCGCGACCCCGACCGCCCCGACGTCGCTTGCGACCATTCCGCCCCTTGCCGGCTTCCCGGGATTCCTCCTCACCGGGCGCATTGGGGTGGCGGTCCCGCAGCCAGGGCAGATCGAGTTCGGCGGGCTCTCCGGCTTCGAGAACGGTGATCTCGAATTGCTCCTGGTGGATTCCGGGGCGAGCGCGGATCTCGATGTCGCGACCGATCTCTTCGCTGAGATTCGCGAGGGCCTGTTTCGAACGGGTGAGCAGTTCCTCGGCGACGTGGGGATTGACGGCGACGGCGACCGGTCGCCCCTTCAACCGGGGCAGATGTTTGCGGATCTCGCGCAGCACGCGGAACCCGACGCTTTCCCGCGAAAGGACATAGCTGCGCCCCTCGCAATAGCTGCAGGGTTCGCAGAGCGTCTGGACGAGGTTCTCGCGCGTTCGCTTGCGTGTCATCTCGACGAGCCCGAGTTCGGAGATCTTGAGGATGTTGGTCCGGGCCTTGTCGGCTCGGAGGGCCTCGCCGAGGGCGCGATAGACCTTCTCCCGGTTGGCGGCCGATTCCATGTCGATCAGATCGATGATGATCAGCCCGCCGAGGTTGCGGAATCGCAGCTGGTGGACGACCTCGGCGACCGCCTCGAGGTTGGTCTTCAGCACCGTGTCCTCGAGGTCGCGTTTGCCGACGAATCGGCCCGTATTGACGTCGATCGCGGTCAGCGCCTCGCTCTTGTCGATCACGAGCGAGCCCCCGCTCTTCAGCCAGACCTTGCGTTCGAGATTCGCATGGATCTGGCTCTCGAGATCGAAGCGGGAGAAGATCGGATAGCTGTCGTCGTAGAACTCGACCTCCGGCTTCGGGTCCGCGACGAATCGGTCGACGAAGCCGCGGATGCTTTCGTAGACCTCCTTCGAGTCGGCGATGATCCGCTTCGTATCGTGGCCTGCGAGATCGCGGACGATCCGGAGCGGGAGATCGTGTTCGGAGTAGAGCACGGCGGGGGCCGCCTTCTCCGCATGACGCTGCTGGATCGCGGCCCAGACCGTGGCCAGATACCGGATATCGGCCTTGAGGTCGTCTTCGGTGACGCCGTCGCCGGCGGTCCGGATGATGAAGCCGAGGTTCTGCGGGCGGAGTCGTTCGACGACCTCGCGCAGGCGTCGGCGCTCCTTGTCCGATCCGATCCGCCTGGAAACGCCGACGCGTCGCGACCAGGGGGTCAGGACGAGGTGGCGTCCGGGAATCGAAAGGCTCGACGTGATCCGCGCGCCCTTGGTCCCGATCGGTTCCTTGGCGATCTGGACGACGATCTCCTGGCCTTCCCGCAGGACCGTATCGATTCGGGGCGGAGCCGAGCGGCTGCCTCGGCCTCGTCCGTTCTTGCGGTGTCCTCCGGAGCCCGAGGCCGGCTCGCCCTCGGTCTGACCGGTTTCGAGCACGCTCTCGAAGTAGTCGCCGACGTAGAGGAAGGCCGCCTTTTCCAGGCCGATGTCGACGAAGGCCGCCTGCATGCCCGGCAGGACCCGACTGACGCGACCCTTCACGACATTGCCGACGACGCTCTTGTCGCGCTCACGTTCGATATGGAGTTCTGCGAACTGGCCGTTCTCGATCAGCGCGACCCGGGTCTCCCCGAGTTCCGCATTGATGATGATCTCGTTGCGCATCGTTCCGCCCGTCGAGGCGGTCGTCCGGCCGCCGCTTCCACGGTGGGTCCGGTCCGAGCCGCCCGTACTGGCGAGTCCGATCGAAGGACGTTTCGACGTTGCGAAGGAAGGGTCGGTTGGCATTCATGGCGAAACCGGATGCCAGGATCCTGGCGCCATCACGAAGGACGTGATGCGCGACCGGTCGCGCTTTCGGGGTGCTGCTTGCTCGCCTGCAGTTCTGAGAGACGCGGTGGCGGGTCGACCGGGCGGGCGACTCACTGGCGCGAATGGACTTCGACGCTCTCCTTCTCCCTTTCGACCGCTTGGAATTCGACTGTGGTGTTCAAATCGATGACTCGCGTTGGTTTGTGGTTCGCTCTCTTTGTCTCGTTGCTGCCGCGGTCGTGCCGAAGGTTCCTGGGGGGTTCTCAGAAGAAAGCAGCACCCCGCTGCCGTCCAACTCCCCCGGGTATGTTCTGGATCGATCCGTCCAACGCCTCGCCGCCAGGCGGCGACCGTTGCTATCTGTTCATCCGGTCCTCGTGCGGGTTCGTCCCGCAAGAGGCATGAGGGGTCGGCAAACCCGATCGAAGTTCGACTCCAACTCGTTTCGTCTCGAGGTTTCGTGTGATCGTCCGGAGCATTGCTGCTCCCGCATTTCCCGGGCCGTCGGCCGAGGTCTTCCGGGGCTGCTCCATGCACACGAGATCGATCCGTGGTTTGAGTCGCTGTGGCGCCTTCGCCCCCGCGATTTCGATCCAGAACACGAACCGGCACGGCCGTGTAAACATCTGGGGTTGAGAGTCATGGATCTGAAGCGAACCGTCAACTCGGATCCCCGACGGAATCTGCCTTCCGTCGACCGCCTGATCCGAGAATCGGGGCTGAAAAGACCCGATCTAGCCGAGTGGGCACGAAGGTTCGCGGCCAGGGAGATCGTCGAGGCCGCAAGAGAGCGACTGGCCTCGGGGGATGCTGAATCATTCTCGGGTCCCGGGGGAATCGGGGAGTGGGTCGATCGGGTCGTCATCGAGGCCGAGCGCCTGGTCATGCGCCATCCCCGGGCGGTCCTGAATGCGACGGGGGTGCTCCTGCACACGAACCTGGGCCGCGCGCCCCTGGCCTCTGCCGCCCAGGCCGCGGTTGCAGAGGCGGCTCGCGGGTATTCCAATCTCGAGCTCGATCTCGGGACCGGCCGCCGTGGATCCCGGCTCGGCCGACTCGAGGCCAGATTGATCGCCCTTTCCGGCGCCGAAGCGGCCCATGTCGTCAACAACAACGCGGCGGCCGTCCTGCTCGCCCTGAACACCCTCGCGCAGGGCCGCTGCGTCGTGGTCTCCCGGGGCGAACTCGTCGAGATCGGAGGCTCCTTCCGCGTCCCGGCCATCATGGAGCGTGCCGGCGTCCGGCTGCTGGAGGTCGGTACGACCAACCGCACGCATCTGGCCGACTATGCCGGGGCGATCGGTCCCGATACCGCCCTCCTCCTCAAGGTCCATCGCAGCAACTTCGAACAGCGGGGCTTCGTCGCGGAACCCGGCATCAAGGAGCTGGCGCAACTCGCTCGAGAGAACGGCATCCCGCTCTTCGAGGACCTCGGAAGTGGGACGCTTCTCGATCTCGCGTCGGCGGGGCTTCCCGGGGAGGCCCACGCGCCGGGTCGACTCCGGGACGGCGTCGATGTCGTGTGTTTCTCGGGCGACAAGCTGATCGGTGGGCCCCAGGCCGGTGTGCTGCTGGGCCGCCGGGACCTGATCGACGCGATGCGGAAGAATCCGCTTTCACGGGCCCTTCGCGTCGACAAGCTGACGATCGCGGCCCTCGACGCGACCCTCGATCTGATGCTCGACGCTTCCCGGGCCGACGAGATTCCCCTCGTAGCGGGGCTGCGGGCGACGATCGACGAGCTGGAGGCCCGTGCCGCCCTTCTTCGCGACGCGATCTCCGATGTCCTCGTTCGCGGCTATCGGGTCCGCTCGGAACGGGTGGAGACGGCGGTCGGAGGAGGATCGCTTCCCGGGCACCGCCTGGCGGGCCAGGCCCTCGTGATCGATGGCCCGGGGATTTCCCGCCTCGCGTCGGCGCTGCGCGAAGCGCCGACGCCCGTGCTGGCACGGATCCATGACGACGCGCTCTGGCTCGATCCGCGGACCCTGCGCGATGAGGAGTTTCCCCTCGTCGCCGATGCGCTGCGTTTCGCCTTCGAAACGATCGGCCGGTGATTGGCCCGCGGGGTCTGTTCTGGTAGGTTAGGGAGACCCCCAGCAAGCCCCCCGTTCGTCATTCGAGGAGATCGTCGAGGATCTCTCCGGTGAGAGAGGCGAACGTGACATTGATGACGCCATCGGCCCGAGCCCATCCGACCGACCCGAAGCGCCCGCGCGAGCGCGGTGCGCGCCTGCTCGCCATCGGCGGGGGCAAGGGGGGTGTGGGCAAGACCTTCGTGACGGCGAACCTGGCGACGGCGCTGGCCCGACTCGGCCAACGCGTGATCGTCGTCGACGTCGATCTCGATGGCGCGAACCTGCATACGTGTCTCGGCGTTCCGTCGCCGCGACGCAGCCTCGCCGATTTCGTGTCCGAGCGTGAAGAGGATCTCGGCAAACTCCTGGTCGATACCCCGCTGCCGAATCTCAAGCTGATCGGGGCGACCCATGCCAATCTCGCCGATGCCCAGCCGAGTCACCTGCGGCGGGTCCGGCTGGTCCGGGGGCTGCGTCAGCTCGACGCGGACCTGATCCTGCTCGATCTCGGTGCCGGTGCCCATGCCTCGGTGCTCGACTACTTCCTCGTCTCGGACGATGGAATCCTCGTGTTGCAACCCGAGCCGACCTCGGTCGAGAACGCCTACTCGTTCCTGCGTGCGGCCTTCTACCGGCGCATGCGTCTGGCGATGGTCGGCCATGGTGTCCGACAGCTCGTCACGCTCGCGATGGACCAGCGCAACGAACGCGGAATCCGGACGCCTCTGGATCTGCTGCGCGAGATCGAGGCGACCGATTCGAGCGAGGCCCGCCGATTCGTCGAGACCATGCGCGTCTTCCGGCCGAGGGTGATCGTGAACGGCGCGCGGACGGCGGAGGACGTGAAGCTCGGGTTCGCCGTGACGAGCGTCTGCAAGAAATATTTCGGAATCGATGCGGAGTACCTGGGCTACGTGAATCATGACGAGGAAGCGAGGCGATCGGTCTCGATGCGACGGCCGATCGTCGATCTGCACAAGGACGCGGACGTTTCGATCTATCTCCAGCGGATCGCACGCAAGCTGCTCGGCCTTCCTTCAGCCTCGGCCGCTGGGGCCGGATCGAGCGCGCGGTCTGCCACGGCCGGGGCCGAGGCCCATCGGCCCGCGCCGCAGGGCCGGCCCGGGGGATTCACATGAGGGGAATCGACGAACTCGACCACTACGAACTGCTCGAGATACCGAGGACGGCGACCCGCGCGGAGATCGATCGGGCCTATCGTCTGTCCCAGCAGACCTACGGAGAGGGTTCGCTCGCGCTCTATTCGATCTTCGACGGTGCGGACGCGGCGGCGATCCGCGAACGCCTCGACGAGGCCTATCGCGTCCTCTCCGATCCCGAGCTTCGCGCGGACTACGACGCGACCGAATGCTGCGATCCGCCGGGACCGACCGGAACCTCGCGGCCGATGGACGCGGGAGGGGCGATCGAGGCGCGGGAGGCCGAGCCTTTCCCGGACGCTTCCGGAAACGCTGCCGCGACGGATGCGCTCGACGAAGCGACCGACGAGTACGACGCCTTCGAAGACGAGACGGCGGGCGAATTCGATGGCCTTCGACTGCGGCGAGCGCGCCTCTTCCGGGGCTACGAGATCGACGACATCTCGGACGTGACCAAGGTGAGCGGGACCCATCTCCGGAACATCGAGGACGAGAATTTCGTGGACCTGCCGGCGGACGTCTATGTCCGAGGCTTCGTGACGGCCTATGCCCGGACCATCGGACTCGATCCGAAGATCGTGGTCCCGAGCTACATGTCGCGCGTGCAGGAGTCGAGGAACAGCGCCCAGCGCAGTCGCTTCCTCGGTCGCCGTTAGTCGGCGCCGGCCC
>DRKE01000540.1 GCA_011051925.1 Deltaproteobacteria bacterium | reverse complement strand
TCGAGGTATGCAGATGGGTGTCGCCGAAGAAGACCCGATCGGGAAGGTCCCTTCCGACATAGGGGGAGAAGGTCGGTTCCGATTCCGCCCACGCCGACCCACCGCCGCCCGCCGAGAGGGCGAAGATCGCGACTCCCATCGAGAGAACGGATGTCGTTGCCCGGAACCGCGGGATCCCCTTCGTCCGAATCTTCTTCACCGCCATGTCGCCCTCCGGATGGATCCTCCCACCCTTCGAGCGTACCGCAGCCCACCGAAAGCGGAAGAATCTCAGGGAACGGTAAAGCGCGTGATCTCCCGGGGCATGTTGCCGAACGACTCGTCGGATTGGACGAACGAATCGGTGAAGGTCCCGAGCAATTGACCATTCGAGAAGATCGTGACGGTAAAGACGACCGGGTCCATGAGACAGGCTTCAAAGTAGTCGACGAATACGATGTACTCGCCGGACGGCGCGCTATCCCACGCGATGTTCTCCTGGTTGATGCCATCGATGGTACAGGCGGGATTCGAATCCAGATCGAGCATGCCACCCGACGACGAGGTGCGATTGCCGTAGAAGATCTCGGTCCCGTCGGGTTCGATGACGCGGAGATCGACGTCCGTATCCTGATCGAAGGAGAGGCTGACCTGCACGTCCGCGGAGACCAGGACGGGCTCCACCATGACGTCCGACGAGTCGATCCCACCGAAATCCCCGGCCGTGTCGCCCGCCTGGAGGCCGATCACGAAATCCTGATCCACGTCCTGATCCAGGGTCACGAGCAGGTCCTCGATCGTGACCCCCTGCGGAAGCATGATCTCCCAACAGCCATCGAGCCCCTGGACGACGACGATGATCGTCTGGAATGCCGAGGTCGACTCGACCGTGACCTGGATCGTGCCACCCGCGATGGCGCCGGAAAGAATCGTCGTCATCACGTCCGGTCCACCCGAGTCGACGGGACAGGTGTCCTTTCGGACGGCCATGATGCCCGTCAACGTGGCGACCTGGACGATGACATCGTCGACTTGCGTGCCCAGCGATTGCGGCGTGGCCGGACCGCTGCGATCCCGGTTGTTGTTGCTGCAGGCCAGCGAAACGATCAGGCCCGGAAGAAGACATCCGACGAGGAAGACGCTCGACACGCGGGACCGCATCGACCTCCCCATCTTCGCGCGCTCGCGCCGTCCATCCAGCCCGCCCGGGATCTTCCATTCGTCGCGTTCTTCTTCCATCGGATTGCCTTTCCATCCATTCGTCACGAGTCCCGCGTTTCCCATGGGTCCCGGATCCGGAGTTCCCGGGCCTCGGTGCCGAGCGGATCGAAGGCCTAGCCGCTCTGCCCAGTAGGCAATTTCCCACTCTATCCCGAGCCTTTTCCGTTTCGCAAGAGAAAACATGGCGTCCCGGCAGGGACCCTGCCCATTGCCCTCTCAAGCCGATCGTGGTAACTGCCGAGAGTCGACCCAACAGCCTGAGGCCCCATGACCCGATGATCCGGCACCGGACACACCACCTGCTGCTCCTGGCCGCCCTGGCCCACCTCCTGGCGGATATCGCATTCGCAGGGGGGGCTGTCCTCTGTGTGGGACCGGCGGATCATGCAGCCATCGAGGCGGGCCACTTCGCCGCGGATTGTCAGCCTCTCCCCTCCCTCGGCGCCGAGGGGACCGTCCGCCCGTCCGACGAGGCCTCGCGGCAGATGGCCTTCCGCATTCCCGGCGACGAATGCGCCGACTGTACCGATATGCCCCTCCACGGGGATGCCGAGAAGACCGCGGAGGAGTTCTCCTGGAATCCCGGTCCGGTTTCTGCCCTGCCCGACCCCTTCTCTCTCCAGCCGTCGTGCCTGGATCGCATCGCGCAGCATGTCGGCCCGACCGCGGATGTCTGCCCGACACTGCGCGCCCACCGAAGCATCGTTCTCGTCATCTGATCTCCACCTTCGCTCCGTTTCTGTCAGTCGGGCCCGGCGGATCGAACCGTCGTGTCCGAGGTCGTGAATCCGGTGTGCTTCACCAGGTGCGCCTGGTCGTCGGTGTGAGAACATGTCCCTACATTCCCAGAAACCCTCTTCCCATCTGCGGGTCGGACGCGCCCTGCCCTCTCTTTTCGTGTGGGCCCTCGTCGGATCGACCGTCTCCGGCTGTGCGGGGCCCGGTTCCGGACCCATCGAACCCCCGTCGCGATCACTCGGCGCCCGCCACAGGGCCTTCGAGGCGGCGGCTCGACCGCCCGCCATCGAAGGGAGCGCGGCGATCGAAACCCGGGAGGTCGAGGGAGAACTCAGTCTGCGCCGCGCGTTGACTCTCGCCCTGCTCCGGAATCCGGAACTGGCCGCGTTCTCCTGGGAAAGCCGCGCTCGTGAAGCCGATGCCCTGCAGGTCGGCTTGCTGCCGAATCCGACACTCTCCATAGAAGCGGAGAACCTGGCGGGAAGCGGCCCCTTCAGCGGCTACGACAATGCCGAAACGACCGTCATGCTCGGGCAACTCGTCCAACTGGGCGGCAAGCGCGCGAAACGACAGCGCGTAGCGGAACTCGAGCGGGATCTCGCCGATTGGGACTACGAAGTGAAACGCCTCGACGTATTCACATCGGTCACCCGGCGATTCATCGATGTCCTCGAAGCCCAGAACCGGCTCCGCCTCGCCCGGGAGTTGCGTGATCTTGCCGATGAATCCCTCGAAGCGGTTTCGAATCGCGTTCGCATGGGGGCCGCGTCGTCCGTCGAGCGGACCCGGGCGGCCGTCAATGCCTCGAGCGCGGCGGTGGCACTCCGTCGCGCCGAAGCGGGCCTCGCCGCCAGCCGCGCGGACCTGGCCGCTCTCTGGGGCTCCC
>DRKE01000539.1 GCA_011051925.1 Deltaproteobacteria bacterium | reverse complement strand
CCATTCGGTGCGCGTCCTCGAGGCGAGAGATCGGGTCGGCGGTCGAACGGTGAACCTGTCGATCGGGAATGGGCACGTCGTCGAAGGCGGCGGTGAATGGATGGGGCCCGGTCAGGATCGCATCGCGAATCTTGCAAAGGATCTGGGGGTTCGCACTTTTCCGGCCTACTACGAGGGGGACACGACCTACGACATCCTGGGAGAGGTCTCGACGGGGCTGCTGCCGGACGTCGGGATCGGTTCGGCCGTCGATTTCCTCGAACTCGCCTGGAAGATCGACCGGGAAGCGATGAAGCTGCCCGCGGGCCGACCCTGGCGTGCAGAGCAGGCCGGTTCCCTCGACCGCCGAACCCTCGGAGATTGGCTCTCGGCGCAATCGGCGACCATGTTCAGCTGGGCGATCTTTCGCGTGATCACCCGGGCGATCATGGCCGGCTATCCGGAGAGGATCTCGCTCCTCTGGTTTCTCCATTACCTGCGCGGAGCGGGTGGGCTCCTGCCGCTCATCATGAACGATGGGGGGGCGCAGGACCTTCGTTTCGAAGGCGGCTCGCAGCGCCTGTCGATCCGGATGGCGGAGGCGCTCGGGGATCGTCTGCATCTCGGGCAACCGGTGCATCGCATCGAGCAGCTCGACTCGCGGGTGTGGGTGCGGACCCGGGATCGGCTCTTCAGCGCTCGCCGCGTCGTCGTCGCGATGATGCCGTCGGATCTGCTGCGGATCCGATTCGAACCGGCGCTTCCGCGAGAAAAGCATGCGCTTGCGGTGGGCTGGGCGCGACTTCCGCGCCTGCCGATCGTGAAGCTCTCCGTCCTCTACGAGACGCCCTTCTGGCGATCGATGGGAAGGAACGGTGCGATGCAGAGCGATCGTGCGCCCTTGCAGCTCGTCTTCGACAATTCTCCCGAGGACGGCTCGATGGGCGTCCTGAGCTGCTTCCTGTCCGTGGCCGAAGCGCCCGAGTTTGCAGATCGGAAGATCCGCGAGCGGAAGGTGCTCGAGGAACTGGCCCGCTATTTCGGCCGCCGCGCCTTCGACGCCGTGGGCTATGTGGAGAAGGACTGGGCGACGGATCCCTTCAGTACGGGCTGTATCACGCCGCTCACGCCGGGGATCCTCAGCGAGAGCGGTCCGGCACTGCGCGAAGCGACGGGACGGATCCACTGGGCCGGCACCGAGACGGCCGAGGCCTGGTGCGGCTTCATGGATGGCGCCGTTCGGTCCGGCGAGCGGGTGGCGGCGGAGATCCTCGAAGCGATGGGGAGGAAACCTCTTTCCCCTCGCGACGTGTCCGCCGTCCTCTCTTCCGGCCGCACGACTCTCTGAGGAGTGTCGCAGCGGCGATCCGGCCCTCCGGCGAATGCTACTGGGGCATCGTCAGCGGGTGCAATCGGCTGAGGCCACCGTCGACGAGGAGCTTCGCGCCCGTGATGTAGCTGGCCTTCGGAGAGGCGAGGAACATCGTGGCCTCGGAGATGTCATCGACGGCGCCGACTCGGGGAACCGGGTTGTGGGCTTCCGCGAAGGCCCGGATCTGCGCGAGGACGTCTTCGTCGTTCGCCCCGACGAAGCCGGGGGTTTCGACGAATCCCGGCAGGACGGTGTTGTGTCGGATGCCGGGAACCGAGATGACGCAATCCTCGGTGAACTTCACGATCGCACCCTTCGCGATGCCATAGGGACAGTAGTTGTGCATCGACAGGACCGCGGACGCGGAGGCGATGTTGATGACGACGCCGTCGGGTGCCGCCCGCAAGAGCCGGGCAGCCGACTTCACCAGGAAGATCGGCCCCTTCAACAGGACGTTCATCTGCGTGTCGTAGGCGTCCTCGACGACATCCTCCACGCGACTCAGCAGGGCCGCACCGGCATTGTTGACGAGGACGTCCAGGCGACCGAATTCGCGGTCGATGAACCCGATCAGATCCTCGATGGCCTGGACGTTTCCCGCATCGCTCGCGCGGGCGACGTATCGGTCTCCGAGCCGTTCGTGATTCGCCTTCAGCGCAGGTTCGTCGAGGTCGGCAGCGACGACCGTCGCCCCCTCCTCGAGGGCCTTCTCGGCGATCGAGAGGCCGATGCCGGATGCGGCGCCGGTGATCAGGAAGATGCGTTCTTCGTTCATGGGGCTGTCCTCGCAGGTTGGGGGCCGATTCGTCGTTGGGCGTTTCAGTCGGCGGGTGTGGGCAGGGGAGGGGTGAAGATCTTCTCGTCGAGGATCACGTGTTCTTTCGCGACAAACATCGATGAGGCGCTGGTGTCGACGAAAGAGCCGATATCCTGAACGAGTAGCGCGAAGGCCTCCTGGGCTTCGGGCCCGGGTGGCGTATCCATCACCCGGCGATCGATCCAGGTCTCGGCGTGTCCGATCGATGGGAAGTCGCCCATGCCCTCGCGTGCTGCTCGCTGGACGACGGCCAGTTCGTCATGGGCTCGATGGACCTGGATATAGCGCTCGAAGGGGAGGAATTGTTCGTATTGCCGTGCAAGCGCTCCGTGAACAGAGAGCCAATGGGATTTCGCCCGTTCGGGATCGAGCCCCCGGGCGAGTCGTCCGACATAGAAGCCCTTCAGAAGGGTCGTTTCCTCGCGGGCGATGACCCGTCCGGGCGGGCTGATCTGGGGCATGTCGACGGCGAACCAGAGAGCGGAACGCGAGAAGTCGAGGATGCGCCGCTCGTCCTCTACGAGTTCCCGAGCCGCCGCCTGTCCCTCCGGCGTCTTCGTGGCCTCTTCGAGATCACGCGGACTCTTCCACCAGAGTTCGGCGACGCCGTCATAGGGTTCGCCGCCTACGCCATAGGTTTGCTGGAGGGCCTGGCCGACGGGATCCTCCGGACGGGTGTGGGATTGGATGTATCGGCGGATCCGAAGGGCAGAGGCATGTCTTGCGACGAGGGGCGCGTGCGAGCGGAGCCACTGGTCCTGGAAGTCCTCGAGAGACACTTCGGGCTTTCGGCGAAGGTAGTAGCAGAGTCGGATCATTTCGTTCTCCTCGGTTTCACGGTTCCGGGACCCGGGTGACGGATCGATCGGGATCGGGGATCTCAGGCACTTCCGATATCACCCCTGTGCTTCTTCCTTCGGACCGCGGCCCATGTCGAAGAAGGGACGGTCGGGGACGAGGCCAACGGCCTGGGACATGCGATTGGCCGAGGAGTAGAAGCACGCGGTCGAGGTCACGCTCCAGATCGCCTCGTCATCGAAGCCCGCTTCCCGCATTCGCTCTCGATCGTCGTCGTCGATGGCCTCCGCGTTCGTCAACACCTTGACGACATAGTCGAGCATGGCCCGGTGGCGATCGGAAAGGTCGGCCAACTTGTAGTTCCGGGAAAGGTACTCGGCGAGCACGACGTCACCCGTTTTTTCGCGGAGGACCGCGCCATGGTGGGTCGTGCAGTAGAAACATCCATTGGTCGCGGCGCAGACCACGGCGATCATCTCGTGTTCGACATCACTGATACCGGAATCTGCCCGAAGCAATTCCATGTACGGCGCGATGAAGGCGCGGAGTCTACGGTTGTCCGTCTTGAAGAATTTCAGGTAGTTGGGCACGAAGCCGTAGCGCCGCTCGATGCCGCGGACGAAGGACGTCATCTCCTTGTCGAGGTTGTCGCGGTCCTTGATGTCCAATGCATAGGGTCGTTCTTCGTCAGGCATCCTGATTCCTTTCCATTTCTTGCCTCCGGTTCGGCGGGTTTCCATGTTCCAAACGCGGAGGTCCTGGATCCTGGCCGACTCGTTGGCGTTCGGCATCGGGATCTCGGCGTGAGCAGCTTTCGATCCGATCCATATGGTACCAAAAACTCCAATATAGTACCACGGGTATTGCAAGAAGGCGCGCCAGATCGTGGAAAAAGGCTGCCTCGCAGGCGATGAAGGGTGGAGCCCTGCGGGCGTCAGCGGCAGATCCACAAGACGAACCCGGTCTCGGGATTCACGATCCGAATCGAGCTCGGGGCGGTCTTTTCTGCTCTCGCGTTACAGTG
>DRKE01000538.1 GCA_011051925.1 Deltaproteobacteria bacterium | reverse complement strand
GCGATGCCCTGTGGCGTATGGCTCTCGAAGAACTCGGCCTTCACCTCTTCCTGGGTCAGGACGACGAGGCAGACGCGGATGATGTTCAATCCGATCCCGAGCGGAATGCCCGCCAGCGAGATCCAGAGCGCGCGGCGAAGCGGCAGCCTGCGAAGTTCGGCCGCGACGATCCCGATCAGCATCAGGATCTGGATTCCGCGCCAACCGCTGCACGCCTCGATGATGCGGAACGCATGCCCGCCATGGCGAAGCTCCGTTCCCTCGAGCTGGATCGAATAGCCGAGGAGGCTGAGCAGGAAATGCGCGCCATGGGCGGCGATCCCCTGGAGTCGCCAGATGATCTCGGAGAGCAGGGGAGCAGGAGGGCGGAAGGCGAGCAACAGCGCGACGCAGGGCATCGCGACCAATCGAAGCCCCGCCCGCCCGCCCCAGGCATGAGCCAGGACCGCCAGTGTCGCGCAGAGTGCGGGAATCAGCAGCGTCTGGGCACGGAACCAGATCGCCCACAGATAGAAGGCGACGATGACCGCAGCCAGGCCCCAATGGATCCGACTCGCGGCGGGGCGGCGCGCCGACGCGAGAGCGCCGCGACGATTCCACAAGAGCCAGCCCGCGATCAGCACGGAAATCGCACCGGAATCCCGATCGGGAATGAAGAACCAGTATTCGAACTCGCTCGGATGGACCCAACCGAAGGGCGCGATCAGGATCGTACGGAAGGCCACGACGACGGCGATCGCCGCGATGACGAGGGAGAGCCTCAGGAGGCGCGGGTGCGAGGGCCCTTGTGGCACCCTCGCCATTCCTTCCATCGCGACCTCATCCGACATCGTCACCGTTTCCTCTTCCGCGTCTTCGATCCGCCAGGCCAACCCGTTCCTCCATCGGCCCGCCGGTGGATCAGCCGTACCGGATTCCGGGATAGAGCAACCCGATCGCGAAGAAAAGGCAGGGGAAGAAGATCTCGCCGATGAGATTCCAGACGACGATGATCCCGATCAGACCCACCATCGGCTGATGGACCAGATTCCGGTAGGCGGTCAACCAGCCTTCGGGCAGGATCAGGGGAAGCGCACCCGCACCGTCGAGGGGCGGCAGCGGAATCATGTTGAGCAGGAAAAGCAGCAGATTCATCGAAAAGAAGATGCTGAGCAGGAAGGCCATCCCGGCCGCCAGGCCGGAGGGATCTCCGACCGCGACCGTGATCTGCCTGAAACCGACCGAAGCGGGCGCCTCGAAGACGCCCGCCCCGACGCCGATCCGGACGAGCAGCGCCGCCACGAGGACCATCCCCAGATTCGCTCCGGGTCCGGCGAGCGCCATCCAGGCGGCCCGTTTCGGGTGACGCTCCGCCCACAGGGGATCGTAGGGTGCACTCGCGTAGCCGATGGGCCATCCCCAGAGCACGACGCTCAGGATGGGGAGGATCACCATGCCGAAAGGTTCGCGTTTCATGTGCGGAAGCGGATCGAGCGAAACCTGCCCCCCGTTGTAGGCCGTCAGGTCGCCGCCCAGCTTCGCCGCGAGGGCATGCGACGCTTCGTGCGCGGTCACCGCGAACACGAAGACGGCGTAGAAGGCGATGGCTTCGATGGGGTCGGTCAAGGATTCGGCCTCGGCTCCGGAGCGACCCGGGCCGCTGGCCCGGTCTGTGTCGGTCGGGTGGCGAGCATAGAGGATCCTATTCGGGAAGCTCGTGTTCGATCAGGACCGGCTCGCCCGCCGCTCGCGTCTCCATGATCGTCAGGTTGTGTCGCGCCGATCCGAATGCCGTATCCAGGGACATCGCACGATGATAGGCGGCACGCGCCTCGTCAAATCGCCCGAGTCGCGTGTACGCGATCCCCAGATTGTTCCATGCTCGCCCGAGATCGGGCTGGATCCGCGTGGCGAGTTCGAAGGCCTCGGCGGCGGCAACCCAATCTTCGCGACCCGTCCTCCCCTCGGCCCCGACCACGCGATGCCCCGCGACATTGTTGATCAGATGAGCATAGGCCGTGAGATCATCGATCGGGCGGATCGTGTAGCCCTCCTCCTGGACGAGCCCGAGAAAGTCGATCGCCATGCGAACCGTCTTCGTCACGACGATGACCACCATGTGATCGCTCAGGACCGTCACCTCTTCGAACTCGTGCGTTTCCGGACGAGCGGCTCGGGCCTCGGCGTAGTAGAAGGGCCAGCCGAGTCCCCGACCCAGTCCGACGAGGACGGAGGCCAGGGAGACGCAGTTCCCTCGTCCGATCTCGAGGGTCCGCGCGGCCGTTGCCGATACGGCCCAGTCGTATTCGAGCCCGAGCCCTTCGGGCTTCGGCTCGGACAGGAAATCAACGAGGGCGCGGATCCGGGCCGGACCTCGCGGCGCGGCCATCACGCGTTTGCGCGCGAGCGCAAGGACCTCCGGATCGATCTCGAAGGGGGCTCGGGCAAGCTCCCCACGGAGACCGGGAACGCGCGCCTGAAGCGCCTCGCGAAAGCGCTCGGGATCGTAGGCGAAGCGATTGTTTCGCGGTGGATTCGATGAACAATGAAGGGACCCCGACAGGATCGCGGCCAGGGCGATGAGGGCGGAAGCGGTTCGGAGTCGGCGACACATGCCAGACACGGACTATACCAGCCGGGCCGATCGCCCTT
>DRKE01000537.1 GCA_011051925.1 Deltaproteobacteria bacterium | reverse complement strand
TCCGAGAACGGAAGGGATCGACGGATGAAACGGATGAAGAGGACCGCTCTCATCACGGGCGCATCTGCGGGCCTGGGTGCCGAATTCGCCGAGCAACTCGCGGCGGAGAACGTCGATCTCGTCCTGGTGGCCCGCCGGAAAGCGAAGCTCGATGCCCTCGCCGAAGCGCTGCGACGCCGCCACGGCATCGAAGTCACGACCCTCAGCGCGGATCTCGCCCGGCCCGACACGCCACGGGAGATCTTCGAAGCGACCCGTTCAGCCGGTCTGCAGATCGACTACCTGATCAACAATGCGGGAAGCGGCGGTCCGCAACTCTTCGAGGAACCCGAATGGGCTCCGCAGGCCGAATTCCTCCAGCTGATGATGATCTCGGTGACCCACCTGTGCCATCACTTCATTCCGCCGATGCGCGAACGCGGCTTCGGCCGCGTCATCAACGTGGCTTCCTTCGCGGGGCGCCTCGCACGACCGGCCGGGGCCCACTATGGCCCCTCGAAGGCCTATCTGATCGCCTTGTCCGAGGAGCTGGCGCTTTCGCTCGCCGGGACGGGTGTCCGGGTCTCGGCGCTCTGCCCGGGATTCACCCATACCGATTTCCATGCGAAGGGCGACCTCGCCGAGATGAAGAAGTCGATTCCCGCTTTCTTCTGGTACGACGCGCGAACCGTCGTCCGGGAGGGACTGCAAGCCGTCGAGAAGGGCCGCCCGATCATGGTCTCGGGCCGACTCTATCGATGGCTCGATCCCCTCGCGCAATCGGTGTTCATCCGCCCGCTCCTGAAATCGATCGCGCCGGGAAGGAATCGCCCGGCTCCGGAGAAAGCCGGAAATCCCGCCTGAAGGAGGAACACATGGGCCAACTCGACGGACGCATCGCCATCGTGACCGGCGCCGGGCTGGGAATCGGCCGTGCCATCGCCGAGCGCTTCGTCCACGAAGGGGCCCGGGTCATCATCGCCGAGCTCGATCCGGAAACCGGAACCGAGGTGGCGAGGCGCCTGGGCTCCGACGCCCGCTTCGTGCGCACCGACGCGTCGAAGAAGGCGGACGTCGAGGCGATGGTGGCAGCGGCCGTCGACTTCGGCGGCACGCTGGACATCCTCGTCAACAATGCCTGGGGGGGAGGACGGATCGGCCGGATCGAAGAGAAGAGCGCCGAACTGATGGAGCACGGCCTGAAGATCGGCTTCCTGGGTCCTTTCTGGGCGATGGTCGCCGCCCATCCGATCATGAAGGCGAAGGGATACGGACGGATCATCAACATGTGCTCGCTCAACGGCGTGAATGCGCACATGGGGACGGCGGAGTACAACACGAGCAAGGAGGCGTTGCGGGCGGCCACGCGAACGGCAGCACGCGAATGGGCCGACTGCGGAATCACGGCGAACATCATCTGCCCTGCAGCGAAATCCTCGGCCTTCGAGGCGGCGATGGCCGCCCATCCTGAACTCATCGCGGCGGCCGACGCCGCGAACCCGATGGGCCGGATCGGAGACGGCTACGACGACATCGCTCCGGTCGCCGTTTTTCTCGCGAGCGAGGGCGCCCGCTACCTCACGGGCAACACGCTCTTCGTCGATGGCGGTTCCCACATCAACGGCGCCGCCTGGGCACCGGATCTCGACGGGACGGCCTGATCGGTCAGGAAAGCCTCTCGTCCGTCGACGGATCCGCTTCGGGATCCAGCTGGATCAACTGCGGTCGAGAGAACGAGGTGGCCTCGCCTCCGGAGGCCTTCGCCGCACTCGGAAGCGCGGCCGACATATCGAGTCCACCGACGACGATCGCCCCGTCGTGCATGATCACGCGAGGCGCGCGGACATCCCCCCCGATGATGCCACCGGCATGGATCTCGACGCGCTCGGTCGCACTCACGTCCCCCGTGATCTTTCCGAAGACGACGACCGTATGGGCCTCGACGGTCGCCTTGACGACGCCATCCCCCCCGACCGTCACGCAATGGTCGACCAGCCGGACCGAACCCTCGATGGTCCCATGGATCTCGAGATCCTCTTCCGCCACGATGTTTCCCGTGATCGTCGTTGCGTGTCCGATATGCGCCATGGGATCCACCTCCAGACTGGGGCTTTCTTCGTCCTGCTCGTGCTGCCGATGGATCGGCGGCAGCAGATCCAGCGTCTCCTCGCTCCCGGTGGCGCTGGGCACCTCGTCCGGCTCCTGCGGATCCGTCCCGCCTCGCGGCCCGAAACGCCGTTCGACGATGCTCTGGAACGGCGAGTCCGTTCCCTCGTCGGGAGCCGGCGAGACGGACAGGACGCTCGAGACGAGCCCCGCGCGGCGAGCCACGGCTCCGTCGTCCCTTTCATCCGGCGCCTGCGGATCCACCGGTCGCTCGTCGGCCCCCGAAGCGCCCGGGCCCCCGGATTCCGGAAGGGCATCGCCGCTTCCGCCCTTCGGGCCACGCGCCTCCCGATTCCTTCCCTTCCCGCTCTTGTCTCGACGAAACAGCGCCAAATCCCATCTCCCTGCACCCGGACCGGAACGTATGTGCCCGGCCGGTCATCCGAGTGACGCGCCCATTCCTCCGTGCATGCGCGCTGCACCCCTTCCGCCTTCGCGCTGCCGAGGGCCCTTCCTCGCGCCCCGGCTTCTCCTCAGCCTCCGGCCACGTCCTCGAAGCGGACGACCTCCGTCTTCCACTCCTTCGGCCATCCCCCGCTCGCCCCGACGATCCGTCCCAGCATGCCACCCTGATCGTGCCCCAGCGTATTGAGCCAGTTCGGAAAGGCCGGCCCCGGATCTTCGTGGGCGATCAGGATGCGGATCGTTCCGTCGTCCTCGTAGCGCGCCGTGAACTTGTTGACCGAGATATCGAAGAATCGATGCTCGAGAGATTCCATCCAGTAGTTCGACAACTGGAGATTCCAGGTCTGGCATTCCGGAAGGTCCTCGATCGTCACGAGAAGCGCCTCATCCGGCGCCAATGCCCAATGGCTCTGGTAGTAGTGGATCGTGGGATCTCCACCGGCGGCCTGGAGAACGGCCTGATCGTGCTCCGGCAGCGCGTTCAGCGTGTTCTCGCGATATTGCTTCGTCCACGCGTGTCCCAGGGCGACCGTGTTCTCGAGAAAGGCCAGGGCCTGACCGAGCTGCGCTTCCAACGCCTCCGGCACGAGGTTGTTGTTCGAACGTTCCGGATTCAGGCATTCGATATGGAACTCGGCGCGGCGTTCTTCCTTCCGGTTCCCGAAGGTCTGGCGCACGACGATGTTGCTCGACGCTTCGGTCATCGGCAGCCAGTTGCCCGGCTTCTCGTCCCGACTCATGAAGATCTCGAAGCATCCGTCCTCGTCGAAGACCATCTGCTCGGAATCGATCTCTCCCGTGCTCGCCATGCTGTCGACGTTGCCGGCACCGGCCTTCACGCCGATGCTGAACCATCGGACCGTCCCTCGATGACCCCAGATCCGATAGTCGAAGCGACTGTCCACGGTGCAGTTTTCGTAGTAGTTGTCCGGATTGTCGTTCAGGATCTTCTTCGTATCGTCCGCCAGCCGGTAGAAGGCGGGGTACTGGGGGTCTGCATAGTCGACCGACCGTTCGAGTCCCGCGCGCAGGAGGCGGGTCAGATGGCGATAGCCGAGCGCCTGCGTCATCACGTCATGCGGATTGTCCTCGGCACGGATCGCGGCCCCCGCGGCTTTCAGCCGATCGCAGAAATCATCCCAGATCCGACCGTCGAGGATCCGTTCCCACGCTTCGTCCCGCTCCATGTGCTCACCTCCCGGGCCACGAGAATGGCCCGTGTCCGGCCTTCCGCCGCTTCGTGCGCCTCGGGGCTCCCTGCCGTCGGATGCCTGACGGGCGCGGGCCCGGAGCCACGGGCCGACCAGAATCCTCTACGCTAGCAGCCGGAGCCCATCGCATGCAGACGAGAACATCCGATCGACCCTCGCCCGGCGAGGCCCCGGAGCCATGAGCGGATCAGCCTCTCCGGATCGGCCTCTCCCCCTTTCCGACGTCCCCTGCTGGGACCACGAAACCGACGTCATCGTGGTGGGATTCGGGGCCGCCGGTGCCTGCGCGGCCATCGAGGCGGCCGAGGGCGGCGCGGACGTCACGCTCTTCGAAGTCGCCTCGGGCAGTGGCGGGACGAGCGCGATGGCCGGGGGCGACATCTACCTCGGCGGCAACGGCGGAACGCCGGTCCAGCGGAAGAACGGATTCGTCGACGAGACCGATGACTTCTTCCGCTACATGATGATGGCCGGAGGACCCGACGCCGATGAAGAGCGTGTTCGCCTCTACGCTGAAGGCGCCCTGGAACATTTCGAATGGCTGAAATCCCAGGGTGTCCCCTACCGCGATACCTGGCTGCCCGGCAAACCCGTGATGCCCGGCACGGGGGACTGTCTGATCCTTTCGGGAAACGAGTACGCCTGGCCCTTCAAGGAGAAGGCAAAGCCCTGCCCCCGTGGTCACCTTCCGGAGGCCACCGGTGAAACCGGCGGTTTCGTCCTGCTCGAAGCACTCGCCCGACGCGTCCGGGCCCGCGGCGTCGACTGCCGGTTCGACACCCGGGTCGTCGCCCTGATCGCCGACGAGAATCGGGGCGTTCATGGCGTCGTCTGGATCGAGGGCGGCCATACGCGCTTCGCACGTGCTCGTCGGAGCGTCATCCTGTGTACCGGTGGCTTCGTGCTGAACGAGGAGATGCTTCGGCGCCACGTTCCCCTGCGATCGCGTCTGGGCGATGAAGGCCTTTCGGGCGGGCATGACGATGGAAGCGGGATCCGCATGGGCATGAGCGTCGGCGGCGAGGCGATCCACATGGACGAGCTCTTCCTGACGCTCCCCTTCTATCCGCCGGAATCCCACGTGAAGGGCATCCTCGTCGACGAAGAAGGCCGCCGATTCGTCAATGAAGACGCCTACGCGGGGCGCGTCGCACACTTCATCGCCGAACGCGGCGGCAACCGATTCCATCTCCTCGTCGACGACGCCCTCTTCGAACGCCCCACGGAATACTCGAGGATCGAGATCGCCGCGGTCGGCGAGACCTGGAACGAGATCGAGCGCGAACTCGACCTGCCTCCCGACCGCCTCGCAGCGACCGTCGACCGCTACAACCGCCATGCACGACGCGGCGAAGATCCGGATTTCCACAAGGATCCGGCCTGGCTCGCCCCGCTCGAAACGCCGCCCTTCGCGGCCCTCGCCTGCCATCTCGACCAGGCCTACTACCCCTTCTTCACCCTCGGCGGACTCCGCGTGCGTCCGACGGGCGAGGTCCTCACGGCAGGCGGCGAGATCGTTCAGGGACTCCGCGCCGCCGGCCGCGCGGCCTGTGGCCTGCCACGCTGGGGCAAGGGCTACAGCTCGGGCATGTCCCTCGGCGATTGCACCTTCTTCGGGCGCCTCGCAGGACGCAGTGCCGCCGCCGCTCCGGCCCGCTGACGCCGCCCGGCGAGTTCGCCGACACGCTCGCCCGAGACGGCCGATCAGACCAGTCGATTCGGAGCGGTCTTCCCCGACGCCCACGCGTCGAGTCCCTCGATCAGGATCCGTCCCATGCCCAGCCGCGCTTCGAGGGTCGAACTACCGATATGCGGAAGCATGAAGACGTTCGGAAGATCGAAATAGCCCGGATCGAGATCGGGCTCCCCGGCGAAGACGTCGAGGCCCGCGCCCCGGATCCGCCCCGCCCGAAGCGCATCGATCAAGGCGGCGTCCACCACGAGGTCCCCCCGAGCGATGTTCACCAGGATCAAGTCCGAACGAGCCCTGGAGAGCAGGGAAGCGTCGACGATTCCGCGCGTCTCCCCGGTCGAAGGACACGCGAGCAGGAAGACGTCGACATCGGCGATCAGTTCCTCCGCCGTCGCGCAGAACTGCGCCGTCCCGAAGAGCGCATGATCGGGGGGCAGCGGACGCCGGTTCGAGTAGAAGATCGTCATCCCCAGGGCCCGGGCACGATGTGCGACCCTCGAACCGATATCCCCCATTCCGAGGATCCCGAGCCTTCGCCCCGACAGCTGCAACCCGACGAGCTGGGTCGGACTCCAGCCCGACCAGGCTCGACTTCGGATCAGGTCGATGCTCTCGGTGGCCCGACGCGCGACGCCCAGCATGAGGAAGATCGCGTTCTCGGCGACCGAGTCCGCCAGGACACCCGGCGTGTGGAAGACCGCCAACCCCCGTCGTCGCGCGGCCTCCAGATCGATGTGGTCGGTCCCGACCGAATAGGTCGCAAGCGCGCGAATGCCCGGCGGAAGCGACTCGATGGTCCGGGCATCCATCGACGTCTCGAGCGCGAAGAGCAGTACGTCGAAGTCCCGATCGCTCTCGCGGAGTGCCCGCAGCGGCTCCGGGTCGCTCGAGAAGACGACATCGAAAGCCGCCTCGAGTTCCCGGCGGACGGGCTCGATCAGCTCCACCGCCACGAAGACCGCCAGCCGATCGCCTGGTTCCTGCGTCATGCTTCCCCTGTTCTTCCCTCTCGGCCCGGCGCGCGACCCACGGCGCGAGAATCGCGCGGCCGCCCTGTGAGCGCCAGCTCCGGGGGAAATGGGATAGCCTCTGGCTCTCTTCGAATCGCGACGGAGTCCGCATGCTCTCCCATCTCCGCGTCCTCGATCTCACGGACGGCGGCGCCAGCATCGCCGGTCGCATCTTCGCCGACCTGGGTGCCGACGTCCTCCTCGTCGAGCCGCCCGGCGGCGTGCCGTCGCGGCGCAGGCCGCCCTTCGCGGACGATGTTCCCGGTCCCGATCGGAGTCTCGAATTCTGGGCGGACCATCGCGGGAAGCGTTCTCTCGAACTCGATCTCGGGTGCTCTTCGGATCGGGATCGGCTGCGTCGCTGGGTCGCGACGACGGATGTCTGGATCGATGACCATCCCGTGGACGAACTCGCCGGGCAGGGCCTCGCCTACGATGACCTCGCCCGAGTGCAGCCCGGTCTGGTCCATGCCTCGATCACGCCCTTCGGCGAAATCGGCCCGAAGCGAAGCTGGGCGGCGACCGACCTGGTCGTGACGGCGGCTTCGAATGCGATGTGGCTGACCGGAGATGCCGATCGACCGCCCCTTCTCTGCAGCGTGCCCCAGGCGTTCTTCCATGCGGGCGCGGAAGCGGCGGCTGCGGCCCTGGTGGCGCTCTTCGAGCGCGAGCGGTCGGGACGGGGACAACACATCGACGTCTCGGCCCAGACGGCGATGATGGCGAGTTGTCAATCGAATGTCCTCGCCCATGGCTGGAACGACCGTCCCCTCTCGCGTTCGGGCGGAGGCGTGGCCCTGGGTCCCCATCGACTCCGCTTCATCTACGAGTGTCTCGATGGCTACGTCAACTTCACGCTGCTCTTCGGCGAACCGATCGGCCATGCGACCGCGCGCTTCTTCGAGTGGATGGACGAAGAAGGATTCTCGAACGACACGCTGCGTGCCGAAGACTGGGTCCGCTACGGGACGAAGCTCTTCGGTGGCCATACGACCGCACGAGCCCACGAGGAGGTGATGGCCGCCATCGAACGCTTCACCCGCACGAAGACCAAGGCCGAACTCTTCGCGGCCGCCTTCGAGCGCAGGCTGCTGATCGTCCCCCTCTCCGACTGCAGGGACCTGCTGGAATCGAAGCAGCTCGAGGAACGCGCATTCTGGCGAGCGTCGATCCCGGCGCCCCTGGGTCGCGAAGTCCATTTCCCGGGCCCCTTTGCCCGATTCAGTGCCACGCCCCTCGACCCGCCCCACGCGATTCCCCGACTGGGCTCGGC
>DRKE01000536.1 GCA_011051925.1 Deltaproteobacteria bacterium | reverse complement strand
GGGGTCACCCGATTCACGCGTTCATCCGTCGTCTGCGCGGAAAGCAGGACGGCGATCAGGAGCGTGTAGGGATCATCATGCCGAAGCGGAATCGCCGGATCCGGGTAGAGTTCGTCGAGGATCTGCTGGATCCGAGCCGCTTTTTCCGCCCGTTTCAAGGACTTCCTCCTTTCGAGGCCCTGCCGACCGTGGTCGGGTCGCTTCGGAAGAGGCAGCATACTCGAGGAAGGCCCCCGGTCGCATGGCGCGCCCCGTTCCGCCTTCCCCGATCCGGGTACCGACATCGAATGAGCGAGCGACGACGACTGATCGAGTGGGTCCCGGTCGGGGGCATCTCGGATCCCGATTCGATTCTCGACCGCTTCACCCGCTGGTGCGCCGACACCGGCTTCTCCCTCTACGATGCCCAGGAGGAGGCACTCCTCGAGTTGATGACCGACCGGCATGTCGTCCTCAGCACGCCGACCGGGTCCGGGAAATCGCTGGTCGCCCTCGGGCTCCACTTCAAGGCCCTCTGCGAGGCAAGGCGATCCTTCTACACCGCCCCGATCAAGGCCCTCACGAGCGAGAAGTTCTTCGCCCTCTGCGAGGAGTTCGGCCCGGAGAACGTCGGCATGCTGACGGGCGACGCATCAATCAACCCGGACGCACCGATCATCTGCTGTACGGCGGAGATCCTCGCGAACATGGCCCTCCGACAAGGCCTCGAAACCGATGCGCCCTACGTCGTGATGGACGAGTTCCATTATTTTTCGGACCGGGACCGGGGCTGGGCCTGGCAGATCCCGCTCCTCGTCCTCGAAAAGAGCCGCTTCCTGTTGATGTCGGCGACCCTCGGCAACACCGCCCTCATCGAAGAGCGCATCCAACGACAGACCGGTCGCGAAGTCGCCCATGTCCACAGTGACGATCGTCCCGTGCCCCTCGATTTCAGCTACCGGGAAACGCCGATCGTCGAGACCGTGGAAAGCCTGCTCGCCGCCGGCCGCGAACCGATCTACATGGTCCACTTCACCCAACGAGAAGCGGCCGAGCAGGCCCAGGGCCTCACGAGCGGACAGATCACGACGCGGGAGGAAAAGCGGGCCCTCGCCGAGGCGATCGGTGGGTTCCGCTTCGATTCACCCTACGGAAAGGACATCCGGCGTTTCCTGGGATTCGGGATCGGACTCCATCATGCGGGCATCCTGCCCCGGTACCGCCTGCTCGTGGAACAGCTCGCGCAACGTGGTCTGCTCAAGGTGATCTGCGGGACCGACACCCTGGGCGTCGGCGTGAACATCCCGATCCGAACCGTCCTGTTCACGAAGCTTTCGAAATTCGATGGCGAGAAGGTCGGTCTTCTCTCCGTCCGGGACTTCCGGCAGATCGCCGGCCGCGCCGGGCGCCGGGGATTCGACGTCGAGGGGAGCGTCGTCTGCCAGGCGCCCGAACACGTGATCGAGAACCGACGAGCCGACGCCCGTGCCGCCGCGAAGGGCAGGAAGAAGGAAAAGAAGAAGAAACCGCCTCCGCGTGGGTTCGTCGGCTGGACCGCACAGACCTTCGAGCAGCTGCGCGAACGCCCGCCGGAAACCCTGCGGTCGCAATTCAAGCTGACCCACGCGGCCATCGTCGCCCTGCTCCAGCGGGGCGAAGCCCAGTCGCTTCCCGGCTCCGGCTACCGGGAGCTGATCGCCCTCACGGAGCGCAGCTACGAGACCGCGAGCCGGAAACGAAGGCTTCGACGGGAGGCCGCCGTCCTCTTCCGCGCGCTCCGACGCGGGGGGATCGTCCACCTCGAGAGGGATCCGGACCGAAGGGGGTCGGTCGCGCGGGTCGACGCGGATCTGCAACGGGATTTCGGTCTCCATCATACCCTCTCGCTCTACCTCGTCGATGCCGTCGCGGCGCTCGATCCCGAATCCCCGGACTACGCCCTCGACGTCCTTTCGATCGTCGAAGCGATCCTCGAAGACCCTCGTGCCCTCCTCTTCGCCCAGGTGCAGAAGCGCCGGTCGGAACTGATCGCCCGGCTCAAGGCCGAACACGTTCCCTACGAAGAACGCATGACCCGACTCGAGGGCGTCACCTGGGAAAAGCCGATCGCCGATTTCCTGTATGCGACCTTCGACCTCTTCGCGACGCGCCATCCCTGGGTCGGGAACGACTCGGTTCGTCCCAAGTCGATCGCCCGCGAGATCTGGGAGGGATTCCTTTCGTTCGAGGACTACATCCGGCGATACAACGCGGCACGGATGGAAGGCATCCTGCTTCGCTACCTCAATCAGGTCCATTCGACGCTCGCGCGGAACCTGCCCGAAACCGCGCGAAACGACGAGATCGAGGCGGTGATCGCCTTCTTCCGTGCCCTTCTCGCCCGGGTCGACTCGAGCCTGCTCGAAGAGTGGGAGAATCGGATGGATCCCCCCGTCGCGCCGACCCTGCCCGAGAGGGCGATTCCCGAACGAACGCCCCGGAAGCTCGACCTGAAACGTTTCGAAGCCCGCGCGCGAGCCGAGATGCACCAGCTCCTCCAGGCGCTCTCGAAGCGGGACTTCGAAGCCGCGTCGGCCTGTGTCGAGAACAGCGACTGGGATGCGGCGCGGTTCGAAGCTGCATTCGAACCTCTTTTCGAAACCCAGTCGGGCGTCCGGGTCGACCCGGCCGCGCGACAGGCCCATTGGACCCGGATCGATCGCCGGAGCGAACTCGAATTCGACGTCGTCCAGACGCTGCTCGACGACGAAGAAGAGGGCGGATTCCAGATCGAGGCGGAAGTCGTCCTCGACGAGCCCCGCATGCCCGTCGGCCCGATGTTGCGGATCCTCGCGCTCCGTTAGTCAGGAGGAGCCAGTGACCGGAGAGCGGCGGGACGTGGCGGGCCGCCGATCGGGACAGGAAAGCCGTTCAGCCCACGAGGGCCGCCCGATGGAGACGGCTCTCGCCGCGCGCGTTCTCGTCCGAGGGCACCTCTCCGAAGACGAGCAGATCGTCGCCGTCGATCCCATCGAAGCGCACGTCGAATCCCCGCCCTCCCCTCGCGATCGCCAGGCGAGCGAGGAGCGCGCCGAGAAGCGCCTTCAACGCCAGACTCGCGCCGTGCAGTCCCCGGATGCGAACGCTGAACGCCGACCAGCCCCCTTCGTAGAACCAGTCCGCATCTCGCAGGAGCATTCCCGCCGCCTGGCTCACGAGGAAACCCGGCGCATCCGTCAGCGAACGCCCCGAACGAAGCAGCCGGACGATTTCCTCCTCGCCCTCCCAGCTCGCCACGACCTCCTCTGCCCACTCGACGAGCCCCGTCTCGCCTCCGAGCTGCTCTGCGACCAGACCGATCAGCCCCTCGACGTCCCTCATCGGAACCCAATCCCCGGTTCCGATCGAATGGTCGACGAGCGCCCGGGCATCCGGGCTGAGTGTCCGATCGAGTTCGCCTTCGTCGAGCTTGCCCTCCTCGTTCCAGATCCGGACGCGATCGGCGATCGGCTGGACGAAGAGACCACTCAGATGGATCGATTGCATGCAAGGTCCTCCGCGGACATCCGGCGTATTCCCCGGATCGGTCCCCGGCCGAATGCACTTGAGTCCCGTCAGGCCCGGGCGGACGCCAGCGGGTCCGCTCGCGGGAGTTCGACGGTGACGCTCGTCCCCCGCCCGGCCACCGACGAAACCCGGATCTCGCCACCATGGGCCTTCACGATGTGATACGAGATCACGAGGCCGAGTCCCGTCCCCTTGCCGACGGGTTTCGTCGTGAAGAAGGGATCGAAGATCCGGTCGAGGACCTCGGGCTCGATGCCACAGCCGTCATCCTCGATATGAAGAAGCGCGCGATCGCCCTGCGAAGCCACGCCCACGACGAGATGGGCCCCCTGCTTCGGATTCTCCTCCAGGGCCTGGATCGCATTCACGAGCAGGTTGGTCACGACGCGCTCCATTTCCGATCGATTGCAGCGAACCGATACATCGGGATCGAGGCGGGTCTCGATGTCGAGCCAGCCCGGAGCCTGGACGCAGGCGATGCGAAGCGCATTCGTCACGATCTGCTCGAGAGGCTGTCGCTCGAAAACGTTCGTCGATCCCTCCGAAGGGAATCCCCCGACCTCCAGGATGATCCTGGAGATCCGGTCGACCCCCTCGAGGCATTCCTGGACGAGTTCCCGCCCCTCCTCGAGCGCCTCCCGACTCGCCGCATCGGGCTCCATCCCATCGATCCAGGATTCGAGGCGCCGCCATTCCTCCGAAAGTCCGCTGAGCTCGTCATGGGTCCGGCCGATCGGCGCCTCGATCGTATGGGAGATCGACTTCGAGAGATCGCCCACCGCGGCAAGTCGCGCGGAAACGACCAGGCGACGTTGGAGCGATACGATCTCCCTCCGATCGCGAAGCAGATAGGCCCGCCCGACGATCCGGCCCGAGCCATGGATCTCGACGGGGGACGATACGACGACCGGCACCATCGACCCGTCGCGCGTCGAGACCTGCATGAATGCGGGGCCTTCCGCCGACGCCAGCCGTTCGTCGAAATCGGGAATCCAATCGCTGATCGGCCTTCCGAAGACCGTTCGCTCGCGTTCGCCGATCATCCGGAAGAAGGCCCGGTTGGCCCCGCGCAGATCGCCGCCCTCCCCGATCAGGACCACCCCGTCCTCGAGGGTGTCGAGAATCTCGCGCGCGAAGGCCTCTGGAGAGATCAAGGCGTGGCCGAAGCGATGCAGCGTCCATGCCGCCGCCACCCCGACCAGTGCGATCAGGGTCGTCGAAATCCCGATCCCGTCATAGCCGAGCAGCGGCAGGACGATTCCCGAGAGCGTTCCCTCGATCAGCGCGCCCAGGACGCCGTAGAACACGATCCGGGAGAGCTGGAGCTGACCACCACTCCTGGGAAACGCCATGACGCCGCGCCAGCGGACGAGGGTCGCGACCGCTGGCGTCATCAACAGCCCGTAGGCCACGACCACGCCCGGACCGAAGATCCCCTGCCATCCGATCGACGTCTTCTCGGCGCCCGCGATCACCCAGTCCGTCGCGATCGCAAGCGGCAGGCAGATTGCCAGAGCGCCGTAGAGAAAGGGGATCGATCTCGCCACTCGGAGGTCATCGGTCGAAGAGAGCAGGACCGAGGCATGCATGCAGAGCACCCCCATCGGGACCCAACCGAGCGTCATCCAGCGCAGCAGCCACGTCGCGACCTCCGGATCGGATTGCAACCCGAGGAAGAACTCCATGAGCGCCCACCAGGCATTGCAGAACAGGAGTGCCGCGATCAACCGGTTCGGTTTCAGGCCGTGATCGCGAGCGAGGATCGCGGCCGCGAGGGCGACCGAGACGGCCGCGGCCCCGAGTCTCAGCAGGAGCAGCCAGGTCATCGGTTCCGTCATGCGCAGGCCCAGGCCGAGAGGGGAAGGTGGAGGGCGACCGACACCGAACGGGACCCGGTCTCGGCGACCGAGAGCGAAGCGTTCAACTGCTCGATCAGCTCCGCCGCGATCGCCATCCGGAACTCTTCGTGGGAGACCCTGTGGTCGACCCCGATGGTCAGGCTCTCGAGGCGTCGAACCACGGCATTCGCGTCCTCATCGAGAGGATCCGCCGAGAGCGTGATCCGAAGCGCGCCGCCCTCCGTCTCGAGCGCCGCCACGATCTCCCCTCCCTTCTCCGTGCACTCCACGAGAATGAGCAACAGGGAGAGCAGGACCTGCTTGAGTTCCTGGCCCGAATCGATCCAGTCGCTCGAATCGCAATCGGCGACGCGCAGCTCGACTTCCGACCCGCGTTGGAGCCGCGCCAGACGCATCGCCCCTTCGACCAGGACGGCCGGATCGATTCCGCCCTGGCCGGCGCCCCCCACATGCGCGAATCCGCGAACGTCTCCCACGACCTCCGCCACCCGCTCGATACCTTCGAGACTGACCTCGATCCGCTGGCGCATCCGGTCGAGATCCACCTCGGCGCGACCGGATCGTGGACGGGCGGCGATCCATGTCTCCAGTTCTTCCAGACGATCCGCGAGGAGATGGAGATCCGAGCGGACGAAGGCGATCGGATTGTTCAGCTCGTGGGCAATGCCCGCGGCGAGTTCGCCGATCGCCGCCATCCGACCCGAGGCCAGGAGCCGCCGCCTCAGCGCGTCGATCTCCCGCAGGTCACGAAAGACGACGACCGCACCGATCGCGTGACCGTCACGATCCCGTGCCGGCGACGAGGAGAGCGAGACGGGAAGCGTCTCGCCATCCTCGCGATGGAGGATCGTTTCCCGATCCTCGAGACCCGCGAAGATCTCCTCGAGCGAAGGGCCCACCCGATTCTCGAGCGACGTGCCGATCAATCCGATGCTCCGTCGGCCCGCCATTTCGGAGAAGCGGATATTCGAGGACAGGATCGTCCCGTCGAGCTGCACGAGGACGATCCCGTCATGCAATTCGGCGAGCATCGATCTCGCCATGCCCTCGGGCGTCGCAGCCAGGGCATCCGAGAGGTGGAGGACCCGGAACCACATCAACGCCGACGCACAGGCGATGGCAAAGGCGCCGAGTCTGGGGGCGGAGATCTCGAGCAGGGGCATCACGTATTCGGTCGACACGGCGGCAAGGAGCGAGATCCCGACGCAGACCATCACCGCACGGGCACGGCTCGCGTCGAGGTCCGCGGAAGGGCCGTCGATCTCGGCGCGGGAGGCCTCCCACGCGGCGAGCAGGGGCAGGACGGTTCCGATCGGCACGACGAGGACGCCGGCGAGACCGAATCGGGGACTCCAGCTTCCCCACGCCGTCGGTACGACGTCGATGACCGTGCTCGGCAGCAGCCCGACCGCGATCCCGACCAACACGGAAACCAGGAACCCTGCGCGAATGAGGTGGCGGAGGCGGTGACTCGTCTGGGGCAGCATCTGGGCGAGCATCGAAATGGTCAGTGGCCCGAGCAGCAGCGCCGGCAGATGCATCCATCGGAACCAGGATCGGACCCTCTCGGGATCGTTCTCGAGGAAGGTCATGACATCGAGCAGGGCCAGGGTGCCCGTACACAGGAAGAGCGCACCGAGCGTTCGTGTCCCGCGTTGCTTCGGATCCCCCGAATCCCAGGTCATCGAAACGGCCCCGAAGGCAGCCGAGATGAGCAGGGCAGCGACTGGGATCAGGGCATGGAATGACATGGATTCTCGGAGGCCCCCGATCCCTCTCTTCGTCCATGCCGGTCGCGTGCTTGACGCGGGGATGGGACGGTTCCCGCGGGTTGCCCGGTCGTTGCCGGTCCCCGATCCCGAGATCCCCGGGATGCCTGCGGAATCCGCAGCCTGCTCGTCCGCTGTGCAGCGCTGGCGTCGAAGCGTGCAGGGCTTTGCGCATCCGAGCGCTCTCCGACCCCCGAAATGGGCCGCCAATGACCCGTCTGGGCCTTTTCCAGCCGTCTCGTACCCGTGTCATCTTTGGCACGCCCATTGCTCTATTGCAGGAAAAATCGACTCGACCGAACGCGTGGGTGAGGGGAGCCCATGCGAGACGGACGCTCGAAGAAGGCCCCCGACACTTTTCGCACGTTCCCCGACCTGGAGATCAACATGAATCGCAAACGCTTCATCCCAACCGGCAAGTGGACGGCGTCTCGTCTCACGCTGGCCAGCGCGGCGGTCTTCGCGGCCGCCCTGCTGCTTCCCGGGGCAGCGCTCGCAGAAGAACCGACGGCTGCAGACGCACTCTTCACGGCCAACAACATCTGGATGATGATTTCGGCAGCCCTCGTCTTCATCATGCATCTGGGCTTCGCCATGGTCGAGTCGGGACTCACGCGCGCGAAGAACACGACCAACATCCTCTTCAAGAACACGTTCGTCATCTGCTCGGGCATCCTCACCTACTTCATCGTGGGCTTCAACCTGATGTATCCGGGCGAGTTCAACCTGATCGGCGGCATCCTCGGATTCGCGGGCTTCGGCCTCGGCGCCGGATTCGCGGAGGGCGCCAATACGGCGGCCTATGCGGATGGCGGCTACACCTACTGGACGGATTTCCTCTTCCAGGCGATGTTCGCCGCGACGGCCGCCACGATCGTTTCGGGCGCGGTCGCCGAGCGGATCAAGCTCTCCTCGTTCATGATCTTCTCGACGATCTTCGTCGCCCTCGTCTACACGGTCGCGGGCTCCTGGAAGTGGGGCGGCGGCTTCCTCGATCAGGCCGGCTTCTATGACTTCGCCGGATCGACCCTGGTCCACTCCGTCGGTGGCTGGGGCGCGCTCGTCGGCATCCTCGCCCTCGGTGCCCGCATGGGCAAATACGGCAAGGACGGATCCGTCCATCCGATCCCCGGCAGTTCGATGCCGTTGACGACGATCGGCGTCTTCATGCTCTGGCTCGGATGGTTCGGATTCAACGGCGGATCCGTCCTGTCCGCGGACCCGGCGACGACCTCCTTCGTGCTCGTGACGACCTGCCTGGCCGCTGCGGCCGGCGGAATCGGCGCGATGATCGCCTACACGTTCGTCAGCTCGAAGCCCGACCTGTCGATGGCCCTGAACGGCATTCTCGCCGGCCTGGTCGGCATCACCGCCGGCGCCGACGTCATCAACCCGGGCAGCGCGATCCTCGTCGGCTTCATCGCGGGCGTGCTCGTCGTCGGTTCGGTCCTCTTCTTCGACCGGATCCAGATCGACGATCCGGTCGGCGCCTGCTCGGTCCATCTGACCTGCGGGATCTGGGGAACGCTCGCCGTCGGAATCTTCTCGACCAATCCCGAACACAGCCTGCTGATCCAGGCCTACGGCGTTCTCTGCTACGGCGTCTTCACCGCGGCCTGTGCGGCCATCCTCTTCTTCACGCTGAAGGCGACGGTCGGACTGCGGGTCTCTCCGGAGGAAGAACTCGAAGGGCTCGACCTCGGCGAGCACGGCATGCATGCATACGATCTCTCGGGATCGCCGGGATTCATGGAGGACGGAAACGCGGGCGGGTTCGCCGCTGCGGGACTCTCCTCACACAAGCTCGTTTCGAACGAAAGCTGAGCGACTCGGAAACCTGCGAAGCCGCGGCCGGCATGCCGACCCCGGCGAAACCACGGAGATCATGTCATGAAGAAAATCGAAGCGATCATCAAACCCTTCAAGCTCGATGACGCCAAGGAGGGACTCGCCAAGACGGGCATCCAGGGCATCACGGTCAGCGAGGTGAAGGGATTCGGCCGACAGAAGGGACATACGGAGCTCTACCGGGGCGCCGAGTATGTCGTCGACTTCCTTCCGAAGTTGAAGCTCGAGATCGTCGTTCCCGACGATCAGGCCGAGAAGGTCGTCCTCGCGATCCAGGAATCCTGCCAGACCGGCAAGATCGGAGATGGAAAGATCTTCGTCCTGGCCGTCGAGGAGGCCGTCCGCATCCGAACCGGAGAACACGGGGACGCCGCCGTCACGGGCGGCTGATCCAAAGCCCCCTGCCGTCACACGACGGCAGACAACGGGGCCGGCGTTTCTCCGAACGTCGGCCCCGTTCGCTTCGGCCCTCGATTCCTCCGACGCTTCCGTCATCGGCCCCGCACGGGGTTCACGGGACGAGGACGATCTTCCCGACTGTCCGACGCGAAGCGAGCGCCTGGAGTGCCCGCCCCGCTTCCTCGAGCGGGTAGCGCGCTGACACGAGGGGATCGATCCCTCCCCGTCGTGCCATCTCGAAAAGCCCCTCGAAGCATTCGCCGATCCGCGCTGGCTCGCGCTCGGGATAGGCGCTCCAATGGACCCCGACGATCGAGATGTTCTTGAGCAGGACCCGATTGAGTCGGATCCCGGGGATCGTGCCGCTCGCGAAGCCGATGACGAGCAGTCGTCCGTTCCAGGCGATGCATCGAAGCGAGCGATCGGTCGTCTCTCCACCGACCGGATCGTAGATGACGTCGGCGCCTCGCCCGTCCGTCTCGTCAAGGACATGATCGACGAAATCCGACTCGCGGTAGTCGATCAGGACATCCGCCCCGGCCCGCCGCGCGATCTCGAGCTTGTCCGGACCTCCCGCGGTCGCGATCACCCGGGCCCCCATCGCCTTCCCGATCTGCACGGCCGCCCGACCGACACCACCGGCCGCCGCGTGAACGAGCAGCGTCTCGCCTGCCGCGAGGGGAGCCCGCCAGACGAGTGCGGCATAGGAGGTCGGATAGACGGTGGGCAGCGCGGCGCCCGCTTCGAACGACATCGTGTCCGGCATCCGATACGCCGCCCGCGCGGGAACGACGACCTCTTCCGCAAATCCCCCGAGCGCGCAGCGCGTCAACACGCGATCGCCCGGCTTCCAGCCCGGACTCCCCGCCCCCGCCTCCAACACTGTTCCCGCCACCTCGCCGCCGGGCACGAAGGGGAATGGAGGCTTCACCTGATACTCCCCCTTCGCCATCAGGACGTCCGAGAAATTGCATCCGGCCGCACGAACGGCGATGCGGATGGCGTCTTCGCGGAGCGGGGGCGGGTCGATCTCGCGAACGGCGAGATCTTCGGGATCCATCCAGCGGTCGACCACGATCGCCCTCACGATCGAAGGCCGCCAGGTAGAAGCTCGGATCCGACTTTTCTCGTTCGATCCATGTCCATTCTCTAGCAGAGCGGGGGTGGGGCCCGATAGACTGCGCCGCGGAGGACCCGAAGCCGATGTCGAACCGCCGCCTGTCCGGCCCCCTCTCCTTTTTCGCCGGGATGTCCTCTCGACGACGATCCCGACGAAAACGGCTGATCGCCGGGCTTTCGATCGGCCTTCTTGTCGTCCTTTCCGGCGGATGTGCATCGGATGCCGCCCGCAGGAGCGATGCCCGTTTCGAAGCGACGATGGCCGCTCGTCGCGCGGCCGTGCTCGAAGATCCCGATTCCGCCTACCCGCCCTACTACCGGGTCGAGGGCGGCCCGGGCGCCACGCTGCTCCTGATGGGGACGATCCATCTCGGTCCCCAGGGAGGCTGGAGACTTTCCCCCGCCGTTCTCGACGGGATCGAGCGGGCGGACCGCTTCGTCATGGAAGCGGATCTTCGGCGCGCGACCGAGGAGGCGGTCAGCAATCTCGTCGCGAATCTCGTCATCATGGACCCGCCGACCCGGCTGCCCGACGTGATCAGCCCGGAGACGGCGAAGCTTCTCGAGGAGAAGGACAAGGCTCTCGCGATCCGCGGCATGCCGCGAAATGCCCGACGGATCATGAAACCCTGGTTCATCGCGGTCGGTCTCGGCGAATCCACCTCCGCCGAGAGCGGCTACTCGACGGGCGCGGCCGCCGAGAACATCCTCTACGAGGCGATCGGCGATCGACCCCTGACGGCCCTCGAGACCTTCGAGGAACAGATGCGCCTGCTCGACGATCTGCCGATGGAGATCCAGGACCTGATGCTGCGCGATGCGCTCTCCCGCCTCGATCATGCGGTCGACGACACCCGGGCGCTCGTTCGTGCCTGGCAGATCGGGGACGAGGCAGGCCTCGAAGCGGCCGCCCGGGAGGGAACGGATCTGCTGCCCGAACTCGATGCCTTCTACGAGATCCTGCTCGACCGGCGGAACATCGAATGGCTGCCGACCCTGCGCTCC
>DRKE01000535.1 GCA_011051925.1 Deltaproteobacteria bacterium | reverse complement strand
TTCCTGCCCTCTACATCCGATCCGAGATCCATCGACCGCAGGAGCTGCACATCGCGCGCATCCACGGAGAGGAGGTCGAACGCACCCATGCACTCGCCTGGCGGAGATCCTCGCCCACCCGGGTCCTCTTCCGTGAATTCGCGGATGAGATCCGGGCGCTGGTCAGACGGAGATTCTCGTCCGACATCAATCTGGTCCCTCGGAAAGCGACCCGATCCGGGACCGGACCCACACGGGCGGCGAAGTCGAGATAGTCGGGTGAAGCCGGCGAGCGCGGGATGTCCGCCCCGATGGCCCCGTACGGCGATCCCCTGCGCGAGCGGCGGCGAGGCGGGATCATCGATCCTCGATCAATCCGATCGTTCCGCGTCCCGTGACGGCTCTTCGGATCTCCAACTCCGCTCCCGCCCGGGCGCCGAGGGATCGTGAGGCCCGGCAGTTCCGGTAGGTCGAGGAGGTCGTGTGGACGCTTCCGCCATAGATGCCACGGCCTGCCCAGTCGAGTTCCTTTCCGAGGACGACGAGCGCGTTCCGATCCTCGGCGGGCAATCGTGCACGCGATTCCCTCAGCTTCCCGACATGGGTCTCCGCCGCCGCGGTCATGAACGGTTTCTCGCGAAGACGGCGCTTCGGGTCGAGTCCTCGGGCACGCCGCCAGGCCGCGGCCAGGGCGCGGTCGAGGTAGGCCGCGATGTACTCGGCGTGTTCGACATTGGACCGGGTCCCCGTCACTTCGAGACCTTCCTTCACGTGAACGGGAAAGACGAGAAACTCGCGCAGGATCTCCGCGATCGCGCTGAGTCGCGGACTTCCCCGCTTCGCGGGAAGCACGAGTCGAACGCAGTACTCGACCTCCCGTGGATCCCCTCCGGCGAGCGCCGTGGCATCGAGATTGTGGCGGACCATCAGCTCATTCGCGCGAACGATGGCGAGCGCCGACTCGTGCTCGTTGTCGCTCTCGGCCAGCGACATGAGTCGCTGGAATCTCGCGATGACCGCTTCGTTCGCGAGCTCGCCCTCGATCAAGTCGTTCTGCCGACAGATCTCGATCGAGGCGCGCCGCGCTTCGCTCGATAGACCATACCGATCACATGTGGCCTGGAACCGTGCTCCATGGGAAGACTCTTCGAGGCCCGAAGCGTGGTGCTCGATATGCGTGAAATAGTGGGCCAGTTCATGGCGGAGGATATCCGCGATGACGCGATCCTTTGCCGTATACATGAGGCGCTTGTGGATTCCGATCGTGCAGTCGCCCGCATCGAAATACGCGACGCGGGTCGCGTCGTCGATCGCGACGAGCTGGATCGGCCACGACCATCCGTCGGCCGTCCGGAAGCGCGATCGACCGACATGCACGCCGAACTCCTCGCGCAGGATCCTCTTCGTCATCACGAGGAGCCGACCGAGGAAGGACTCGATACTGGCGGAGAAGACACGCACGCGAGCGGAAGCTCCGGGAAGAATCGGATCGAGGCCGATCAGGACCTCGGGCTGGCATGGACTGTACGTCCGCGCGCTGGATGGGACAAGCCTCGGCGCTCCCGCACGGGATTGCTCTCTGCACATCCTCTGCGATCATCCGTCCGACGCGCCCGGAAGAGCGCCGGGACATCCGAAGCCCGCCCGATCGTCGCCCGCGAGCCCCCAGGAGAACCGACATGCGAGTCCATCTGATGAGCTTCCCGAACGAACTCCGCAAGATCCAGCAGCTCGCGAGAGACGTCGAGAGGGCGGGATTCGACGGCATCACGCTGACCGAAGCCGGGCGCACCGCCTACCTTTCGGTGGCCGCGGCCGCGCTGGCCACCGAGCGCCTCGAGTTCGCGACGGGAATCGCCGTGGCCTTCCCGAGAAGTCCGACGATCACCGCTGGCACGGCCTGGGAGCTGCAGGAGACGAGCCGTGGCCGCTTCCGACTCGGCCTCGGCACCCAGGTCCGTGCGCATGTCACGCGTCGGTATGGCGCCGACTTCGATCCGCCAGGCCCCCGCATGCGCGACTACATCCTCGCCCTTCGCGCCCTCTTCCGGGCCTTCCAGGGCGAAGCGCCCCTCGACCATCACGGGCCCTTCTACGAACTCACACTGCTTCCCCCGATGTGGTCTCCGGGCCCGATCGATTTCCCGGCTCCGCCCATCGACATCGCCGCCGTCGGCCCCTACATGCTGAAGCTCGCGGGCGAGCTATGCGACGGCGTTCATGTCCATCCGATGCACAGCCGGAGATACCTGACGGAAATCCTGGAACCCCGCCTGGCCGAAGGGGCCGCGCGCGCGAATCGCGGCCTCGACGACATCGCCCGGCTGATCCCGGTCCTGACGATCGTCGGAAACGACGAAGGGGAGCGCGAAGCCTCGAGGGCGTTCTGTCGTCAGCAGGTCGCCGTCTACGGATCGACGCCCAACTACGCCCTTCAGTTCGACCTGCTCGGATTCGAGGGGACGACCGCGAAGATCCGCGAGCGGCAGAAAGCGGGCGACTTCACGGGAATGGTCGAGGTCGTCTCCGACGACATCCTGCAGCACTTCACGGTCGAAGCGCGCTGGGACGATCTTGCGGACGCCTTGATCGAGCGGTACCGGGGCCATGCCAGCCGCCTCATCCTGTACACGGCGGGCATGGACTACGGCCGTGACCCGGCCACGCTCGATCGCTGGGGTGAAGTCGCGCGCGCCGTTTCGAAGGCGGCGCCCTGACCAGATGGGTCCGCATCCGCCCCATCCCGGAGGAATCGCCCCGAAACCCGTGTGTCTGGTCATTGGCGCGGGCGCTGGAATCGGAGGTCATGTCGGGAAGCGTTTTGCCCGCGAGGGCTACCATTCCGTCTTGTGTCGACGCCGGGACGAGGAAGGTCTCCGTCGACTCGTGGAAGAAATCGAAACGGAAGGTGGCCAGGCCTCCGGCTTCCTGCTCGATGCCGCCGAACCGGGCAGCATCGAGGAGCGTGTCGCCGGGATCGAGACCGGAATCGGTCCGATCGAGGTCGTCGTCTTCAATCTCGGCGCCCAGATCGGCGATCGCCCCTTGAAGGACACCTCCTACAAGGCCTTCGAACTGGGCTGGAGACTCGCCACCTTCGGACTCTTCCGGACGGCCTCCGCCGTCTGCCCGCTGATGGAAGAACGAGGCAGGGGGACGATCCTCGTCACCTCCGCCACCGCGGCCGTGCGGGGAAACGCCGGGCAGCATTCGCACGCGGCGGCCATGGGCGGGCGGCGCATGCTCTGCCAGAGCCTCAATGCCGAGTATTCGCCGAAGGGCATCCATGTCGTGCACATCGTGATCGACGGCGCCGTCGACGCACCGGATACGCTCGGCCGGATGCTCGGACCTGAGCGTTTCCGACGACTCCGGGAAGCCCGGGGTCTCGAGCACGACGGATTGCTCCTTCCGGCGGAGATTGCGGAAACCTATTTCTTTCTCTCCCAGCAGCATCGTTCGGCGTGGACCCACGAGATCGATCTCCGTGCCTTCTCGGATCGCCCCTGGTGGAATCACTGACATCGACCCGGGGACCCGGGGTCCGGACAGGCCGCTCGAGACCCTCCGGCCCCTCATTGGACAAGCTTGAATGACATTTTGGTCAATCTCGGTTGATCAAATACGGCCCCTCTCCTAGATTCCGCCCATGGCACTCCCCGCCACACGAATCGGATCCGAACCGATGGCCGTGCAGGCGCGCTATCGCGACAATCTGGCACGACACCTGATCGGAATCTCCCGTGACCTCCAATCACGTCTCCTGGAATCCCTCTCGCAGGACCGTGGATTCGAAGGTCTCCGCCTCAGTTTCGGCCCCCTGCTCGCGCTCGTCTGGAGGCGGGGCCCTCCCCTTGGTGAAATCGCCGGAGCGCTCGGAATCAGCGGTCAGGCGGCAAGCCAGCTCGCGAACCTCATCGAGAACGCGGGCTATGTCGAGCGGGTCCCGAATCCCGCCGACCGCCGCTCGAAGCGATTGGAACTGACGCCTCGGGGCAAGCAGCTCGTCGCCGATTCGATTCGGATCCTCGACGCGATCGAGCGCGAATACGCCGGGCTCATCGGTGCGGCCCGCTACCGCAGGTTCACCCGGGCGGTCGGCGGACTCCATCGGGGCCTCGGCCCGGACCTCGAATCCCCCCCATCACCCGTCGACCCGTTCGGCCGTGCCGATCGATCAGCCGTCGTCCTCGTACTGATCACCGAGCGGATCCAGAGCCGGCTGATGCAGGCCACCATGGCCCGGGGACACGACGGGCTCAAGATGTCCCATGGTCGCGTGCTCCCCCTCATCGGACCGGAAGGCAGCCGCATTCGGGAGATCGCCCGGATCCAGCGTGTCAGCCGACAGGCGATGAGCGCGACGACCCGGGATCTCCAATCGCTCGGCTATCTCATCCGCGAACCCGACCCCACGGATGGCCGTGGCGCCCTCCTCAAGCTCACCCCGCGTGGCATCGCATTGATCGAGGACGCCGTCACCGCGCTCGACGACCTGGAAAGCGATCTGCTCCGGATCCTCGGCCGGGCACGGCTGGCCGACCTGCAGAAAACCGCCCGCCAGCTCTACTCCGCGCTGCACCTCGAAGCGGAGATCTTCGGGTCCCGTCGGGATCCGGAAAAGCCCGCCCCGGTCGAAGGTCCGATCGCGCTTCGTCGCAACGGACGCGAACTCGAAGAGCTCGCGGAACGCCTCTGTCGATCACTCGGCCACGAGGACACCACCCGACTGGCTGCCCTCCTCGATCGCCGAACCAGACGAACGGAAGACTGACATGACGATCGGACCGCTGACCTACGATTGGATGGCCGCTCTGACCTTCGTTGCGACCCTCGTCCTCGTGACCCTGTCAGGCCAGTTCCTCGCCGCCCGGATCCCGGCGCTGAAGCGGACATGGGAAACGAATCGGGAGGTCGACCGGCAGAAACTGTCGAAGGAACGATTCCGGCGATCCGTCAAGGCCAGCAATCGGGCCGGTCTCTTCACCAATCTGGGATTCTACCTGCTGGTGCTGCCGTTCTCCGTGAGCCTCGAGCCACGCCCCCTGTGGCGACACGTCGTCGACATCCTGGTCGTCCTCGCCGTCTTCGACTTCTTCTACTATCTGACGCATCGCTTCCTCTTTCACGGAAGAGGCCCCCTCGTCAAGATCCACGCCCTGCATCACCAGGCACGCAAGCCGA
>DRKE01000534.1 GCA_011051925.1 Deltaproteobacteria bacterium | reverse complement strand
GCCGGCTTGACGATCCTCGGTCAGGAGATCCTCGTCGATTTCGCCGACTATCCGACGCCCCAGATCGAGCGCAACAGCCATCTCTATCGACCCCTCGGACTCGGCTACGCGAACCTCGGCGCGCTCTTGATGGCCGACGGGCTGCCCTATGACAGCGACCAGGGGCGGAACGTGGCCGCGGCCCTCACGTCGCTCATGTGCGGGGAGGCGTATCGGATGAGCGCCGAGATCGCCGAGGCGATGGGCCCCTTCGCGCGCTACAAGGCCAATCGCAAGCCCTTCCTCGAAGTGATCGAGATGCATCGCGACGCGGCCTACGCGACGCCGCCCTCGGGCGTTCCCGTCGATCTCATGAAGGCTTCCCGACGCGCCTGGGACGAGGCCCTCGAACTCGGCACCGAACACGGCTATCGGAATGCCCAGGTGACCGTCCTGGCGCCGACCGGCACGATCGCCTTCATGATGGACTGCGACACGACGGGCGTCGAGCCGGATATCGCACTCGTGAAGTACAAGAAGCTCGTCGGAGGCGGCTTCCTGAAGATCGTGAACAACACGGTTCCGATGGCGCTCTCGAAGCTCGGATACGATCAGGCGGCGATCGATGCGATCGTCGCGTACATCGACGAGCGCGAGACGATCGAGGGCGCCCCGGGATTGAAGGAGGAACATCTCGCGGTCTTCGACTGTGCCTTCCGCGCGCAGAACGGTGTCCGTTCGATCGACTGGATGGGCCATATCCGGATGATGGGGGCCGTTCAGCCCTTCCTTTCCGGAGCGATCTCGAAGACGGTGAACCTGCCCTCGGACGCGACGGTCGAGAACGTGATGGAGGCCTACACGGAGGGCTGGAAGCTCGGGCTCAAGGCGCTCGCGGTCTACCGGGACGGCAGCAAGCGAACCCAGCCGCTGAATGCGGGGCGCGACGAGACGGGAGAAGGAGCCGAAGGCGACAATCTCGTCGAGCTCGACCAGTACCGCCCGCGCCGGCGCAAGCTGAATGATGATCGTCTCGCCTTCACCCACAAGTTCTCGATCGCCGGTCACGAGGGATACCTGACGACCGGGCTCTACGAGGACGGACAGCCCGGAGAGATCTTCCTGAGGATGGCGAAGGAGGGGAGCACGGTCTCGGGCCTGATGGATACGATCGCCACGATGACGTCGATCGCGCTCCAATACGGGGTGCCGTTGAAGGCCCTGGTCGACAAGTTCAGCCACACGCGGTTCGAGCCGTCGGGTTTCACGAACAACAAGGAGATCCCGATCGCGAAGTCCGTGATGGACTATGTCTTCCGCTATCTCGGCAATCGCTACCTCGAGGTCGAGGAGACCGCATCGGGCGAGGCTCAGGACGAGAGCGGGAACGCGACGACGACCGTGCCGCTCGCGAAAGCGCCGTCGAAGAATGCTGCACCGCCTGCGAACTCTTCCGTGACGCCGCTGCGCGTGGCGGGGGCGGTCGCCGGCGGCTCGGGAGACGCGGCGACTTCGGTCGCTTCAGGAACCTCGCCGGGTCCCCAGAACCTCGTCGGCAGCTTCGTGAACCAGGCCGATGCGCCGTCGTGCATGGACTGCGGCTCGATCATGATCCGAAACGGCGCGTGCTACAAATGCCCGAATTGCGGCAGCACGAGCGGTTGTAGCTGAGGCGGGACCGCCGCGTTCGAGGTGCTGGCGGATCAGGCGCCGCTCCGATGTGGTTCGATCGCCTCCGCGAGCCGGTCGCCCTCGAGCAGATCGTTGAACTCGTCGGCGAGGATGCGGCAGCGATCCATCACGTCGTTCCAGCGACGGATCCGCTCCCGGGTGTCGAGTTCGAGAAAGTCGTTGCGATCGGGCACCCGACCGCCGGGCAGACTCGCGACGAACTCGTCCGAGGGGGCGACCATCACGACGTCCTCGAGGTCCCGCGCCGCGGGTCGTCGCCAGGGCAGGGCCTTGTCGAACCAGCCGGGTGTGATGCGATCGAAGAAATGCGGAAAGAGGACGAGGCCCTTGCGCCGGCGGAACCGGAAGTCGAAGTGATAGTCGATGATCCCGCCGTCGAAGAGCGTGCCACGCACGCCGTCCACCGAACGGACGCCGGCCATCACGAGGGGAATGGAGCCGCTCGCGAGGAGCGCCTGGCGGAGATTCGCTTCGGAAAGGCGGGTTCGCTCGGTCCCGAAATCGTCGAAGGCGATCCCGCCCCCGGCCGGATCGCCCGTCTCGAAGAGCACGCGGGAGAACGCGTTTTCGAGAAGCCGGCGTGACAGGAGGTTGAGCGTCGCGGCCCAGGCGAGTTCGGCCTGGAAGGCGAGCCCGCGGTCGCGTCCGTCCTTCCGCCTGGGACGCGTGGCGATGACGTGGCTCCGGACGATCGGATTCGACACGATCTCCCCGGTGCCCTTCGGACCGAGAAATCCCTCGAGGATCCGCTCGCTCTCGCGGGAGATCTCCTCCATCGTCGGCCGACGACTCGAGTAGACCTGGCCGACGTAGTGCGCCGCGAAACGCGCGGTGGCGGCGCGGGGGTCGCTCTGTGCCAGGCAGGCGTGGCGAAAGCTGCCGATCGAGGATCCGAGGGTGTCGAGGGGAGTCGACCGGTCGCGGACGACGCGCTCGGCGAGCACGTCGTCGAGATGGCGGAGGACGAGCCATTTGGGTCCGCCGGAGGCGCCGACGAGGGTGTCGACGAGCTCCGGTCGGAAGCCCTCGGCGCGCAGTCGGGCGGCCGCGACCGTACCCGCACGGACGACGAGATGACGCGACGTCAACGCGCCCGCTTCCGGGGC
>DRKE01000533.1 GCA_011051925.1 Deltaproteobacteria bacterium | reverse complement strand
CCCAACTTCATGAAGATCGCGCCGCTGATGAAGGCGTTCTCGGAGCGGGGGAGCCGCTTCGAACCGATCCTCGTGCATACGGGACAGCACTACGATCGGGCGATGTCCGATTCGTTCTTCCGCGATCTCGGCATTCCGGAACCGGACGTGAACCTCGGGGTCGGATCAGGATCCCATGGCGTACAGACCGCCGAGGTGCTGATGAAGATCGAAGCGTTGCTGATCGAACGCCAACCCCACGCGGTGCTCGTCGTGGGCGATGTCAACTCGACCCTCGCTGCCACCCTCGCTGCCGTCAAGTTGCATGTTCCCGTGGCGCACGTCGAAGCGGGGCTCCGATCCTGGGACCGCGAGATGCCCGAAGAGATCAACCGGGTCCTCACCGATTCCGTCTCCCATTGGCTTTTCACGACCGAGCCCGAAGCCGAAACCAATCTGCTCCGGGAGGGCGTGCCCCGTGAGCGGATCCATTTCGTGGGCAACGTCATGATCGATACCCTGCTCGCTCATCGCGATCGGGCCCGCAAGCTCGACACCCTCGAGCGCCTCGGGCTTTCGCCCGGATCCTATGCGGTCCTGACCCTTCACCGCCCGAGCAACGTCGACTCGCCCGACCAGCTGCGTCGCCTTTTCGAAGTCCTGGGCCGGCTCAATGACGAGATTCCCGTCGTCTTCCCCGTCCATCCCCGAACGGCCAACGCCATCGAGCATCACCTTGGGGGCACCGGGCCGAATCTCCATCTGACCGAGCCCCTGGGCTATCTGGATTTCCTGCGTCTGCTGATGGATGCTCAGATGGTGCTGACCGATTCGGGCGGAATCCAGGAAGAAACCACGGCACTCGACGTCCCCTGCCTTACACTCAGGGAAAGCACGGAACGTCCGATCACCGTCTCCGAAGGCACGAATACCATCGTCGGGACCGATCCGGCAGACATCGAGGCCGCCATCGAGAACCTCCGCCAATCGCCTCCTCCGAAGGGTCGTCGCCCCGCACTCTGGGATGGTCGCGCGGCCGTGCGCATCGTCGACATCCTCGAACGCGACCTGGGATCCACCTGAATGGTTGAAGTCCCTGATTCCATGAGTGCCGATCCTGCCGCTCGACTCCGCAAGGAACCGGATCGGCGGACCCTCGTCTGGGCGACGTGCGGGTTCGTCGCCCTCCTCATCGGAATCTACTATCCCGTCCTGCGGAACATGGTCCATCAATGGAGCATGGACGAGGACTACCAGCACGGGTTCATCGTCGTCCCGCTGGCGCTCTTCTTCGCCTATCAACGCCGCTGGGATCTCGAGGATGCACGGATCCAGGGAAGTTGGTGGGGCCTGCTGCCGCTTTCGATCGGTCTGGTCTCGCTGATGATCGGCCGTCTCGGCACCGAGCTCATGACGATGCGCGCCGCGTTCGTCTTCGCGTTGATCGGGCTGGTCCTGCTGCTGCTCGGTCGGGAGATCTTCCGGATCCTGGCCTTTCCGCTCTTCTTCCTCTTCCTGATGGTTCCGCTTCCCCAATCCCTCGTGAACACCATCGCTTTCCCCCTCCAGCTGATCGCGGCGAAGTTCGCGGTCTGGAGCCTCCAGGAACTCGGCATCCCCGCTCTCGTCGAGGGCAACATCATCCATCTCGCTCACGCCCAGCTCTTCGTCGAGCAGGCCTGCAGCGGCCTGCGCAGTCTGATGGCCCTGATCACGCTCGGCGTCGTTTTTGCCCATTTCTTCAAACAGGGCGTGCTCTGGGCGCAGATCCTGCTCGTCGCGTCGACGATTCCCATCGCCATCTTCGTCAACGCCTTCCGGGTGGCCCTGACGGGCTATCTGGCCCACTATTTCGGAGAGGAGATGGCGACGGGCTCGATCCACACGTTCCAGGGCGTCTTCACCTTCGGTCTGGCATTCTTCCTTCTTCTCGCCGAGGGGCGATTGATCGATTTCGCGATACGCGCCTTCTCGCGCCGGAGCGCGCCCGCGACCGGTTCCGGGGGAGATGGAGCGAGCTGAACGCCCCGCGGACCGATTCGAGGCCATCCACCCATGACGAAACTCCTGGCAGCCATCGTGATCCTCGGCCTGAACGCCTATGTGTTCTGGTATCTGGGGAGCGATGAAGTCATCCCTCCGCGAACGCACTTCGCGAGCTTCCCCGACCAGCTGGGGAAATGGCACTGCATCGATCGGGAAGAGATGGATGAAGCCATCATCAAGAACCTCAAGGTCACCGACTACATCTCCTGCGCCTTCATCAATCCGGAGGAGAACGAGAGCGTCCATCTCTATATCGGCTATCACGAACGCCAGACCCGGAATCGCGAGACCGGCACGGCCTCGTCGATCCATCCCCCGGAGCATTGCCTTCCTGGCAGCGGATGGGACGTCATCGACTCGAAGATCGTCCCGATCGGATCCGGATCGGGTGGCGAAGCGAAGCGCTTCGTCATCGCGAAGGGGAATCAGCGAGCGCTCGTCTATTTCTGGTACCAATCGCGCGGTCGCGTGATCGCCCGGAACCACGAGAAGATCCTGTGGATGTTCCTGGATCGGGCACGCAGGGGACGGACGGACGGATCCCTCGTCCGATTCACGATTCCCATCCAGCACGGCGACGTCGAGGCGGCCGAGGCGAGCTTCCAGGAATTCGAGAGGCAGGTCGTCCCGCTCCTGCCCGAGTTCATCCCGGATTGAGACGTGAACGCCTCGACCGTGGACCCATGACCAAGAGGTTCTTCCCCGACCCATGAGGATCCTCTTCGTCACGCACTACTTCCCGCCGGAAGTGAACGCCCCTGCCAATCGGACCTGGGAACACTGCCGACGCTGGGTCGCCGATGGCAACGACGTCACGGTCATCACGGGCGTTCCGAATCATCCCCGCGGCCGGATCTTCGACGGGTATCGGAACCGCTGGATCCAGGAAGAGACCCTGGACGGCATCCGGGTCATCCGGACCTGGATGTACCTCACGCCGAACTCGGGTTTCCTGAAGCGGGTCGCCAACTACCTGCTCTTCGCAGGCACGGCCATTCTCGCCTCTCGGCGCGCCGGACGCCCGGATCTCGTCGTCGCGACCAGCCCGCAATTCTTCGTCGGGATCGCCGGCGCGATCATCTCCCGATTGAAAGGCCGCCCCTTCGTGCTCGAGATCCGCGATCTCTGGCCGAAATCCGTCGTCGAGCTCGGCCAGCTGTCCCCCGGTCCGATCCTCCGCGCACTCGAAGCCCTCGAGGCCTGGCTCTATCGGAGCGCGAACGGAATCGTCGTCAACACGCGGACCTTCCACGACCATATCGTCGCGCGCGGCGTCGACGGCGAAGACATCGAGTTGATCTACAACGGCATCGATCCGACCCTCTTCCGGCCCCGTCCCAAGAATCAGGCGCTGCTGAAGAAGTACGACCTCGACGGCCGCTTCACCGTGGCCTATGTCGGCACCCTTGGAATGGCCCATGGCCTCCTGCTCCTCGTCGACGTCGCAGAGCGCCTGCGGGATCGGGACGACCTGCGCTTCGTGCTGATCGGCGACGGTGCGGATCGGGAGAAGCTCGAGAGCGAGATCGCCCGGCGCGGCCTCGACAACGTGAAACTGCTCGGTCTGCAGCCTCGGGAATCGATGCCCGACTGGATCGCCTCGATCGACCTGCTTCTCGTCCTGTTGCGTGATCTTCCCGTCTTCGAGACCGTCATCCCCTCGAAGATCTTCGAATTCCTCGCGCAGGAAAGGCCCGTCATCCTGGCCGCCCGCGGCGAGATCCGACGGATGATGGAGGAATCGGGCGGCGCCCTCGTCATCGATCCCGAGGCCCCGGACCAGCTCGTCGCCGCGATCGAGGAGATCATGGACGATCCGAAGAGCGCCTCCGAGCGCGCCCTCGCTGGCCGCCTCTGGGTCGAGCGGGGTTTCATCCGGGACGACCTCGCCAGGAAGATGGAGGTCTTCCTGAAGCGGGTCCTCGCGCGATCCGGGACTCGCTGAATCCGCTCAGGTGCGGATCTCGACCTGGCAGTCCCGGATCTTCTGCAAGAGCGTCTTGTAGCTCACGCCCAGACGGGCCGCGGCCTGTTTGCGATTCCATCCCGTCCGCTCGAGCATCGCCTCGATCGCTTCGCGTTCGATCTCACGCGCGAACCTCCGCCCGACCTCCCTCAGTGGCAGCTCGCCGGCCGCCTCTTCCATCTCGCTGAGGATCGCGTCGAGCTCCGCACGTCGCTCGGACCGACTGGACTTCGTCCGCTGCAGTTCCGCGAGAACCGAATCCTCGCTCTCGAGGACGACGATCCGCTTGATCATGTTCTCGAGCTCACGGACGTTTCCCGGAAAGGGATGGGCATTCATGGCTTCGATCAGGCGCTGCGAAAGACCGCGGGGCTGCCGACCGTAGAGCGCGGCGTAGCGCATGATGAAGTTCTCGACCAGGACCGGAACCTCTTCACGCCGCTCGCGCAGGGGCGGAATCTCGATCGCCACCACGTTCAAGCGGAAGAAGAGATCTTCGCGGAAGGTGCCCTCGGAGACCATCTCGACCAGGGATCGATTCGTCGCACAGACGACGCGGACGTCGACGTGGACCTCGCGGTTTCCGCCGAGGCGCGTGAACTCGGCGTCCTGAAGGACCTGGAGCAGCTTCGCCTGCAAGGAAGGAGACATCTCGCCGATCTCGTCCAGAAAGATCGTCCCGCCGTCGGCCTGTTCGAATTTCCCCTGCTTCCGCCCGTTCGCACCCGTGAAGGCTCCCTTTTCGTAGCCGAAGAGTTCGCTCTCGAGCAGCTCCGTCGGCAGGGCCGCACAATTCACCTT
>DRKE01000532.1 GCA_011051925.1 Deltaproteobacteria bacterium | reverse complement strand
CTGGTGCCGATCGTCCTTCGGACGGCCGCGGGCCTGCGCGGCCCCATCCGGATCCATGGGGGAGACTGGTCGACGCCGGACGGTTCCTGCATCCGGGACTACATCCACGTGCTCGATCTGGCGGCAGCCCACGTCAAGAGCCTCGAGTGGATGGCGCGGCAGCCCGACGACTCGCTGATCGAGATCCTGAACGTCGGTACGGGGCGGGGTACCTCGGTTCGGGAAGCCCTGGCCGCCTTCGAGCGCGCCACCGGTCGGCCCGTCGCCTTCGAGGTCGGCGACCGGCGCGATGGAGACATCGAGCAGATCTATGCCAGCGTCGATCGGGCGGAGGAGCGGCTCGGCTGGAAGGCCGAACGGTCCATCGACGAGGCGATGCGCGATGCCTGGCGTTGGCAGCAACGCCTGATGGAGGAGGGCCGGGACTAGCCCGGATCGCCCGCCTCGGCCACGATCCGCCGGAGGTATTCGCCGTAGGCGTTCTTGGCGAGGGCATCGGCTCGGGCGAGCAACGCCTCGGAGCCGAGCCAGCCGTTGCGCCAGGCGATCTCCTCTGGACACGAGACCCGCAATCCCTGTCGTTCCTGGACGGCCTGGATGAAATTCGCGGCCTGGAGCAGCGCCTCGTGCGTTCCCGTGTCGAGCCAGGCCACACCGCGTCCCAACAACTCGCAATGGAGTTCGCCTCGTTCGAGATAGGCGAGGTTGACGTCCGTGATCTCGAGTTCGCCGCGTGCCGAAGGCGTGAGCCCCCGGGCGATCTCCACGACCTGCCCGTCGTAGAAATACAGTCCCGTCACCGCATAGTTCGATTTCGGCCGGGCGGGTTTCTCCTCGAGGGAGACGATGCGCCCCTCTTCATCGAAGTCGATCACGCCATAGCGTTCGGGATCGTGGACGTGGTAGCCGATCACCGTCGCGCCGTGCTCCATCCGAGCGGCCTTGCGGATCGAATCCGGGAAGCCATGGCCATAGAAGATGTTGTCGCCCAGCGCGAGGGCCACGGGATCGTCGCCGATCCAATCCGCCCCGATCAGGAAGGCCTGCGCGATGCCTTCGGGCTTTTCCTGGACCCGGTATTCGATGCGGAGACCCAGGTCCTGCCCGTTCCCGAGCAGGCGTTGGAAGAGCGGGGTGTCGTGGGGGGTCGAGATCAGCAGGATGTCCCGGATGCCGGCGAGCATGAGGGAAGAAAGCGGATAGTAGACCATCGGCTTGTCGTAGATCGGCAGCAGCTGTTTCGAGACGGCACCGGTGGCAGGCAGGAGTCGGGTACCGGATCCGCCGGCGAGCAGGATTCCCTTCATGATCGGTCCGCCGGTTCGTTCCGGGCTCCGGAGACCGGGGCCCCGGCCCGGGCGTCCTCGTCGGGATCCTGCGAAGGAGAGAGTCCCTTCCGGGCCCGTGCATTCTCTTCCGCCTGGATCGCCCGGCGCCAGTCCTCGTGCTCCAGGTACCAGGCGATCGTTTCCCTGAGCGCCGATGGAAAATCATGCCGCGGAAGCCAGTCGAGTTCCCGCCGGGCCTTCGAAGCATCGATCGCATAGCGCCGATCGTGGCCGGGCCGATCCTCGACGAAACTCTTCAGCTCGTCATAGCGCTCGAGCCCCTGGCGTCGGAGCGCCTCGTTCTTCGAGGCGGGGCGGAGGGCCTCGAGCCCCTCGCAGATGGCGTCGACGACCTGCAGGTTCGACAATTCACTGTTGCCGCCGAAGGCATATTGCCCGCCGGGTGCGCCGGCTTCGAGGGCGCGGACGATGCCTTCGCAGTGATCCTCGACGTAGATCCAGTCGCGCACGTTTCCTCCGTCTCCATAGATGGGGAGTGGCTTGCCCTCGAGTCCGTTCAGGACCATCAGGGGAATCAGCTTCTCCGGGAACTGGAGCGGGCCGTAGTTGTTGGAACAATTGGTCGTGATCGTCGGTAGCCCGTAGGTCCGGTGATAGGCGCGTACGATCAGGTCGGCGCTGGCCTTGGAGGCCGAATAGGGGGAGTTCGGCGCATAGGGCGTGGTTTCCGTGAAATAGTCATCCGCTCCGAGCGAGCCGTAGACCTCGTCCGTCGAGACGTGAAGGAAGCGGAAGGCCTCCCTCTCCCGAGGCGACAAGGCGGCGAAATGACGACGTGCGGCTTCGAGCAGTTCGAAGGTGCCGCCGATATTGGTGTCGATGAAGGCCCGGGGCCCGTCGATGGATCGATCGACGTGGGACTCGGCGGCGAAATTCAGGACCCGGCTCGGCCGGTAGACATCGAAGACCTCGCGCACGTCACCGGCCCGGGCGATATCCCCGCGGACGAACGCGAAACGATCCGAAGGCCGCTCGGGGTCGGTCGGACCGCCCGGAAGGGCCCGCAGGTTCTCGAGACTGCCGGCGTAGGTGAGCTTGTCGAGGACGACGACCCGGATGGCCGGACGATGTTCGAGCACCCAGCCCACGAAATTGGAGCCGATGAAGCCCGCGCCACCGGTCACGAGCCAGGTTTCTCTCGTCATGTGGGTCCCTCCAGCGGGGTCCGGCCCCGATCCCCGCCCGCCGTCGTGCCGGCCTCAGGCCCGGGCTCGAGGGACCGATCCCTGGCCCGTCGTGTCGTTTCGGCTCGCCTCCCTTGCGAGTTGACGAGACGGCGATGTCCCCGGGCGGTCCGGCTCATGAATCCCCCATGTCCGGGCCCCGTCCGGTCGACAGGTGGGTGGCCTCGAAGGCGGTTTCGGGGTGGAAAATCTTCGGGTCTTCGCCATCGGCAACGCCACGGCAGGTTCCGCGGGATGCATCGCATTGCTGCAGTCTCCGGGTCCGGCTTCTCCCGCGCGAGGGAAATCGGCCTACGATCATGAGGTATCGCGCCTAAAGCATTGAGGTCCTTGAGAAAAATGACGAATGGGGCCCCCCTGGACGGGTCGATGTGCGTATAATCCCGAAACTCGTACATACCCTTTCGAGGGTGATCGGGCACACCTGTGATGGTGGCATTTTCGGGCGGATGCCGCCAAACCGCATGGGCGACTCGGGGTTTCTGCCG
>DRKE01000531.1 GCA_011051925.1 Deltaproteobacteria bacterium | reverse complement strand
TTTCCAGCAATTCGTCTCGAGCGGCAGGATCTCCGGTCAAGAGAGCTCGTCATTCCGCGCGATCTTCCCATCGGGTGAACCCGATGTCAACCGTCGTCGTTTTCTTCGGGGGCCTCGATTCGGCCGGCATAAGCCTTCTCGCGGCGTTTCTTCTTCTTGCCTGCACGTGCGCGCACATGAGGTGCAGAGTCGATTCCCCAGCGCGATCGGGCGCACGCGGGAAGAGTTGCCTACGACTGTCGAGGTGGGTTCCGTCCCGTCGTTTCGCATGAAAAAAAGTCGGAAACGTGATTCCGGCGCTTCAGTTCCGGCTGACCGCGATCTCGTCCGGGATCGGGTCCCGGAATCGTCGCGCGCGTCGCAAGGTGTCGAAGGCAAAGAGGGCGAGGCCGAACCAGACGAGACCGAAACCGACCGCATGTCCCAGCGAGAAGGGCTCGTCATAGAGCAGCGTCGCCAGGGCGAGATTGATCGTGGGTGCCAGGTATTGGAGCATGCCGATGGCCACCAGCGGAAGTCGACGAGTGGCGGCATGGAAGAGCAGGAGGGGAACGGCGGTCACGACGCTCGACAGGGCGAGGTAGAGATGAAGTCCGGGGGATGAACCGAGCAGGACCGTGTCTCCCTGCCAGGCGAGCACGCCGGTGGCCAGCAAAGCCAGGGGCGTCAACACGAGCATCTCCCGGGTCAGCCCCGCGACCGGTGGCCGGGGATGGAGCTTGTGGATGAGTCCGTAGAGGGCGAAGGTCACGGCCAGGACGAGGGAGATCCAGGGCAGCTCTCCCGCTCGAAGGGTGAGCGCTCCGACGCCGAGTGCCGCTACGGTGATCGCGATCGTCTGGGCCCGATTGGTCCGCTCGCCCAGGACGATCAGCCCGAGCAGGACGCTCACGAGGGGATTGATGTAGTAGCCGAGACTCGCCGCGAGGACGCGGTCGGTCTGCACGGCGTACACGAAGAGACACCAGTTCCCGGCGAGAAGCAGGCCCGAGGCGATCGACCAGCCCCAGGCTCCGCGATCCCGCGTCCAGGTCTCGGCGCGGCGGCCGCTGGCGCGTGCGACGAAGAGGAGCAGGATGAGGGTCCAGAGGATCCGTGGGATCTGGGCTTCGGCCGGCGGAACCCAGGTGATCTGTTTCCAGTAGATCGGAACCAGGCCCCACCACAGGTAGGCACTGGTCGCCAGGGCCATCCCGCTCGCTCGTGCCGCGTCTTCAGTTGATCGCACCGGCCGCCATCAGGTCTGCGATCGCTTCGGCTTCGAAACCGAGCTCTTCCGAAAGGATCTCGAAACTGTCCCCACCGAGGAGAGGAGCCGCGGATCGGGGACCGCTGTCGTATCCGCTGATCCGGAACTGGTGGCCGGAATAGGGGATCCGCCCCATCTCCGCATGATCGAGCCAGCGATGGAAACGGCGATGGAGGTATTGGGGATCGTTCAGCAGATCGCGGCTTCGCTGGACGATTCCGGCCGGAATGCCCGCCGCGACCAGGCTTTCCATGACCTCTTCGGGTTCGCGGTCGCGGGTCCAGGCCGCGAGGCCCTCGTCGATGACGTCCTGGGCGGCCAGGCGGCCCGAAACCCCTTCGTAGCGCGGATCGCGACTCCACCGGGGATCGTCCAGAACGACACACAAGGCCTTCCATTGCTCGTCGTTCTCGATGGCGATGGCGCACCACTGGTCGTCGCCCGCACAGGGATAGACGCCCTGGGGTGCCGCATCGAGCGCACGGTTCCCGTTGCGCGTGAATCGGGTCGGCGTCAACTGGCTGGCCAGCAGTTCGGGGGCGAGGAGATGCAGCGATGCCTCCATCTGTGCGAGGTCGATGTGCTGCCCTTCGCCCGTTCGGCGTCGGTGGTCGATCGCGGCGAGCAGTGTCGTCGTGAGGAAGCGGGGGGCGATCGTGTCGGTATAGGCATTCCACGGGCCTGCGGGCGCCCGGTCCGGCCATCCCGTCAATTCGAAGAAGCCGGCGACGCCCGCCGCGTGGTAGCCGTATCCCGCCATCCCGGCGCAGCGTCCGCTCTGTCCCATCAGGCAGGTGCTGACGAGGATGATGCCGGGATTGATCCGGCTCGCCGCTTCGTATCCGATCCCCACGCGATCCGCCGCGCCCGGTGTGAAACTTTCGAGAACGACGTCCGCCCAGGCGAGCAGGTGGTGCGTGACTTCGGAGGCGCGCTCGTGTTTCAGGTCGAGGGCGAGGCTTCGCTTCGAGGTGTTGAACTCGCCGAAGAAATGGGATCGGTTCCAACCGCTCTCGTCGTTCAGGTAGGGGCCCGCGGTCCGGAGGCCGTCCGCCCGGGTCGCGGACTCGATCCGGATCACGTTCGCGCCGTGGTCGGCCAGATATTTTCCGGAGATGGGCCCGACGCCGACCCAGCTGAAGTCGGCGACCTTGAGCCCTTCGAGGGGAAGCGATCTCCGCTCTTCGTCGGCGTGCAGGGCAAGCCGGTCGCGCGGCTCGCGGTCGAGTCCGGCCAGGATCTCGTTGGCGTGTTCATCGAGCCGCGGCGCCCTGCGAGGGATCTCGGGCGCCTCGTTCGCGAGCCGGGCGAAGGGGCCGGGCACGCGTGCTCGGCTCCCCGAAGGCAGCTCCAGGTCGATGAAGTATTCGCGGTCCGCGAGCTGCTCGAAATCCAGCAGGTCATCGAGGGTGAGGACCGGCGCGATCGTCGCGCCGATCTCGAGCCCCGGAAGGAAGAGTTCCCGTTTCGTCCGGGTCCGGAAGAAACGGCGGACGATCTCGATCAACTCGTCGAGGGGAACGGCGAAATCTCCACCCCGGAAGACCCGATAGTCGTAGGTATCCCAGTCCTCGCGCGCGACCCATGCCTCGTCGATCGTGCCCGCCTCGAGCATCCACGGCAGCAGCTTCTTGAAGAGCGCACCCAGCACCAGGGCTGCGACATGGCCGTCCCGGCATTCGTGGACGAGGGGAAGGCCGACGGGTCCGATCTGGAGGGTCGCTCCTTCGCGTTCGTAGTCGCGACCCTGGATCGCATGGGCGGTCTGTCCGTTCAGCATGGTCCAGGTCATCGCGCTCTGTGCGGAAACGTCGATGAAGACACCGCGTCCCGTCGTGCGCATCCGGGCATGACCGATCAGCGAGGCGACGGCGGCTTCGGCACCCGCATGTCGCCAGACCTGGGGCACGCTCACCCGAACGGGGGGACGGTCGGGTTCCCCCTGTAGCGACATCGGACCGCCCAGGGCCGCGAGGGTGAGGTCGCTGGCCGGCGTTCCCGCGCGTGGACCGTCGGAGCCGAAGGGCGTGATGCGGACATGAACGAGGCGTTCGTTCGTTTCGAGAAGACGGACGAATCCGAGCCCGGCCTCGTCGAGCAGACTCGGAGGGCCCGAATCGATCACGAAATCCGCGCCCGCGACGAGTTCGAGAAAGATCCGGCGATCCGTCTCGGAATCGAAGTCGAGTTCGATGGATCGCTTGTTGCGGTTGTAGGCAGCGAAGCTCAGGCTCCGCTCCGTTTCGGGGCCCTCCTCGAGGAAAGGGCCGACGCGCCGGGCGGCGCTGCCGCCCGGGGGCTCGACGCGGATGACGTCGGCGCCGAGTTCGCCGAGCATGAAGCCCGCGATCTGGCCCCGGACATCCGTCAGGTCCAGGACCCGATAGGGCTCGAGCAGTTTCATCGATCCTTCCCCGATGGGACAAAGCGCGCGCTAGCCGTCCGCCCTGAAGACCCGCCTGACGAAGCGCCAGCCCTCGTCCGTCTTTCTCAGTTCGTCCGCATAACGACCGGTGACGATGACCTTGTAGCCGCCGTCGACGAGATAGCCGATCAGGAAAGCGGACCCCTTCGCTTCGAGTCCTTCGCCGTCGATGACGATGTTCGTCGCGTTGTGCCGCATGCCCGGCATCGCGGAATGCGTCTGATCCGCGAAGGCGGCGATGTCCTCCCGACCCGTCACGACGCTCATGCCGTTGTCGAAGATGCCGTCGGGAACGAAACACGCCCCGAAGGCGGGGGCGTCCCCCGTGTCGATCGCCGTGTTGTAGCGGGAATAGAGTTGCAGGATCTCGGTGATGTCGTCGGTGTCCAGGCTCATGGGCTCGGGTCTCCTGGTGGGGTCCCCGAACCGTAGAGACTGGAGACGCGTTCGCAAGCACCCCCGGTCCGAAGTCGGTCCCCTGCTGCGGCTCGGGTGAGACGCCCGGGCCCGGGGTCGGCCTTCCTTGTCGCGTCATGCTGACGCCGTGTCCCTTCCCATGGCGGCGCGCTATAACCCATTTTCAGCATGCCGGGCCGCCCAGGGCCGCTCGGGTGGATGGGTCGCCGCGAAGGCCGGCACGTGGCCGGACCCCTGGGCGACGGCTCCCGGGATCCGAGCCGGGTCGTTCGTCGTCGGTCGCAGTGGCGGGGAGGTCGGTATGGGAGAGCAGACAGTGCCGGGCCATTCGGTCCTCGTCGGAATCGTGATGGGCTCGTCCTCCGACTGGCCGACCCTGGAACACGCCGCCCGAGTTCTCGATTCGCTCCAGATCCCCCTCGAAACCCGCGTCGTCTCCGCGCACCGCACACCCGATCTGCTCTTCGACTATGCGGAAACGGCGGCGGAGCGGGGACTGCGGGTGATCATTGCGGGGGCGGGGGGGGCCGCGCACCTTCCGGGCATGCTCGCGGCCAAGACCGTCGTGCCCGTCCTGGGCGTTCCCGTCGAGAGCCGCGCGCTCAGCGGGATGGACTCGCTTCTTTCGATCGTCCAGATGCCGGCTGGCGTTCCCGTCGGAACGCTCGCGATCGGCCGGTCGGGCGCGACGAACGCGGCACTGCTCGCTGCTTCGATGCTGGGGACGACGGACGCAGGGATTCGAAAGAGGCTCGAAGAGTGGCGTGAGCGGCAGACGGCCCGGGTACTCGCGAATCCCGATCCGTCGGCGGCGCCGGCGGACGAGTCCACGAGCGGCGGAAACGGGAAATAGGGAGTGCCCGATCCATGAAGCTGGGCATTCTCGGTGGGGGCCAGCTCGGGCTGATGCTCGCGCGCGCGGCTCGACGTCTCGACATCGAATCCCTCGTACTCGACCCCGCTC
>DRKE01000530.1 GCA_011051925.1 Deltaproteobacteria bacterium | reverse complement strand
AGGCGTCGCTCGTCCGGGTTCGCGGCGAGGTCGAGGCGCTCTGCAGGCGCTTTCCGCTCTATCCCGAGCGCTGGGACGAAGTGGACTGACCCGTGCAGTGTCCCTTCTGCGCGGACGAGGGAAACCGGGTCATCGATTCGCGTCTCACGCGTGATGGCACGGAGATCAGGCGTCGGCGCCAATGCGAGGAATGCGGGCGTCGGTTCACCACCCGGGAGCGGGTCGAAGAGATCACGCCGCGCATCATCAAGCGGGACGAGCGGCGGGAAGAATACGATCGCAACAAGCTGCTTCGCGGCGTTGAGCACGCCTGTGTGAAGCGGCCCGTCTCGGCCGAGGCGATCGGTCGGTTGATCGATCGCGTCGAACGGGAGCTCCAGGAATCCGGCGAGCGCGAGGTGACGAGCGATCATGTCGGACGCCGGGCCCTCGAAGAACTCTCGGCGATCGACGTGCTGGCAGCGGTTCGTTTCGCGTCGGTCTTCCTCGACTTCAGTCGGCCGAGCGACTACGAGGCCTTCTTCTCCCAACTCTCCACGGAGGGCCACGATTCTCCGGGACCGGAAGAGGGATCGGACGATCGGACGGTGAGGTCCCTCGGCGTTCGCCGATGAAGCGGGCGGATCCGGTCGGCCGGACGACGCTTCGCGACGAGAAGATGTTGCGGAAGGCCCTTCGTGCCGCGGCACGCGGAGACGGCCGGACCTTTCCGAACCCCAGCGTGGGTGCCGTCCTCTATCGGGGAGACCGGATTCTCGGCAGTGGCACCACGCGGCCGCCCGGCGGTCCCCACGCCGAAATCGTCGCGATCGAAGCGGCACGTCGAAGACACGGCGAGAAGGCCCTGCGCGGCGCTTCGATGGCCGTCACCCTCGAGCCCTGCGATTTCGAGGGCCGGACGGGGCCCTGCACCCGGGCGATCATCGAAGCGGGTATCGGACGGGTCGTCGTCGGATGTCGCGATCCCCATCCCCGGGTCGCGGGGCGTGGTCTTCGGAAGCTTCGCCGGAATCGCGTGGACGTCGTGAGCGGACTGCTCGAGGAGGCGTGTCGCTGGCAACATCGGGGTTTCCTGTCGGTCCATGAACGGGGTCGGCCCTGGGTGACGCTCAAGCTGGCGACCTCCCTCGACGGTCGGATCGCTCTCGCGAACGGGGCTTCGCGCTGGATCACGGGTCCCGAGGCGCGCGCCTTCGTCCACCGGCTGCGGGATGCCAGCGATGCGGTGATGGTCGGATCGCGGACGGCGAGGGCCGACGATCCGGAACTGTCGGTGCGAAGAGGGGAGCGGATCGTGCGCCACCCCGTTCGCCTCCTCGTCGATGGACGGCTTCGCGTTCCGCTTTCGGCTCGGCTCTACGATCTGTCGGGGGGGGCGCGGACCTGGGTGCTGTGTCGAAAGGGAGCCCGAGGGCTCCGGCGCGTTCGTGCGGCGGCCTCCCGGGTCTTCGAGCTGCCCGCCGGGCAGGGCGGACAGGTCGATCTCGTCGACGGCTTCTCGCAGCTCGCCCGCGCGGGGCTGACCACCGTGCTCGTCGAGGGAGGCGGTCTCCTCGCGTCGGCGCTTCTACGGGCGGATCTCGTCGACGAGGTACACTGGCTGCTCGCACCGACACTGATCGGCGGAGACGGCCGCGCAGGACTCGGACCCCTGGGACTCGAGCGGCTCTCCGACGCGGTTTCGCTGGAACCGATCCGCGTTCGACGGCGCGGTGTGGATCTGCATGTCCACGGCCGGATCCGCCACGACGAAAAGAGGGAGAAGCGGAAATGAGGGTGGCGACGCCATCGATCGATGCAAGAGGATTGCGCGTGGCGCTCGTCGTGTCGCGTTTCAATCACCTGATCTCGATCCGGTTGATCGACGGGGCGCGCGAAGCGCTTTTCGACCAGGGGCTCGCCGAAGCGGATCTCGAACTCTTCTGGGTGCCCGGTGCCTTCGAGATCCCGCTGGCGGCTCGGCAGGTCGCAGAGAGCGGGCGATTCGACGCGATCGTGACCCTCGGTTCGGTGATTCGTGGGGGTACGCCCCATTTCGACTACGTCTGCCGTGGCGTGACGGATGGGGTCCGGGAGGTCATGCGCGATTCAGGTGTGCCCGTCGGGTTCGGTGTCCTGACGACGGACGACATCGACCAGGCCCTGGCGCGCGCCGGTGGAAGCGATGGGAACAAGGGAGGCGAGGTCGCGCTGGCCGCCGTCGAGATGGCCCGTCTGCGAAGGCGGGAGGCGGTCGCATCGTGACGGGAGAGGCGCGGACGATGGCCGGGGGACGTCATCGTGGCAGGGAAGTCGCCCTGCAGATGCTCTACGCGATCGATCTGGCAGCGGACGAGGGGCCGGCTTCGGGCGAGATGCGGGATCGGGTCTTCGACCGGGTCGTCGATCATTTCTCCGTACCCACGAGCGCGATCGCATTCGCGCGGGCGCTGGTCGAGGGGGTCGTCGACCGCCTCCGGGAGATCGACGAGATCCTCGGGATCCATGCCCGGAACTGGCGGGTTTCCCGGATGGCTGCGGTCGATCGGAACATCCTGCGGCTGGCGGTCCATGAGCTGCGGGATACGGATACGCCGATTGCCGTCGTCATCGACGAGGCCGTCGATCTCGCGAGACGATTCGGAAGCGATCAGTCGCCGGCCTTCGTCAATGGCGTGCTCGACGCGGTGGCGCGGGAGGTCCGCGCGGCATGAACCCGACGGTCGATCTCGTCCTGAGCTGCCGACCCCTCGAGCGCATCGCGAGCGAGGTCGCGGTCGTCGGATTCTTCGCGGACGAGCGTCCGCTTCGGGAGGGTGCGGCGCGGGCCGACTGGCGTCTGTGCGGCGGTCTCTCGCGGCGCATCGAGGCGGGGGATCTGTCCGGAAAGAGTGGGGAGGCCCTCCTCGTCGGTTGCGGTCGCGCCCTGGCCTCCCCCCGTCTCATGCTCCTCGGCCTGGGGGGTCGCCGGGGTTTCGATCGCGCGCGGGTGCGGGACGAGGTCCGGATGGCTGTCGATCGATGCCTCGCGCTCGGTTGCACACGGATTGCGCTCGCCCCGCTCGGGATCGCCTCCGATGATCTTCCCCGACACGCGGCCGAGTTGATCGGGGGGTTCCACGAAGCGGCTCGGACCGCCGATCGGCCGATCTCGCTGTCGATGCCGGTTCCCACGAGCGAGATACCCGGTGTCACCCGAGCCTTCGATCAGGCCCGGAAAGCCCTCGGCGCGGCCGGTTTCCAGCTGCGGGCCGACGAGGTGGAGCGGGGCGACGGCGGATCCGGGGGATCCGTGGCCGGGAGCGATCCCGGCCCCGGCCGGATCGTGTTCCCCTGAGGGTGACCCGGTCCCACCGCCGGATTCGGGCCTGCGTTCCCCACGATCGAGCGGGTCAAGTCCCACCCGGGGAGGCCGATTCAAGAAGGCGCGCGTCTGGATCCGGATTCCATCGACGCGGACCGCGAATCGGGTCCGGGCGGGGCCGGACGCAGAGCGGGAGCGCGGGGACCGGAATGAGCCTTGTCGGAAATCTCGAGGATCTGAGCCTCGGCGACATCACCCAGATCATCAGTCTGTCGCAGAAATCGGGCGTCCTGGTGGTCGAGGGATCCGCCGGCGTGGGTCGCATCGTCTTCCAGTCCGGTCTCGTCCACGCAGCGAGTGTGAAGGATCGCATCGTGGACCTGCGCGGTCTGCTGATCGAGGGAGGCCATGTCGACGCCGGCCTTTTCGACGTCTGCGCCGAGCGTGCGAGGGAAGGCGGCCTGTCGTTGAAGCAGGTCCTGGCGCAGGAGTCTGCACTCGGCGACGAAGGGATCGAAGCGTTGGTTCGCGAAGCCGTCGAATCGGCGATCCTGGAGATGTTCCAATGGACGTCGGGCGAGTTCAGCTTCGATGTGCGAAGCGAACTCGACTCGATCGATCCCGACCTCGTGCTCTCGACGGGGATCAGTGCGCAGTATCTCGCGATGGAGGGCATGCGTCTTCGCGACGAGCGATCGAGGGGCGCGGCGGGTTCGGCCGCTGATCCGGGGTCGGCTGCGGATTCCGCGGATCCCCCCCTCGACGTCGACGGGATGTTCGGGGACGAACCCCTCGAGACCGGGCCCCTGGACATCGAAGAGGGGGACGACCCGCTCGAGATCGACGGCGTGTTCACGGCGGCCGATGCCCTGGTCGAAACGGTGGTCGAGCGGGCGGATCACGCTGCCGAAGCCGCCCCGCCCGCCCCATCGGCCACCGCTGGAAACGAGGCTGGTTCGGAAAGCGATGCCTCGACCGCGCCCGGGCGGGCAAGCCCGGCCCTTCCGGCGCAATCCCCCCGTTCCGGGGTCCTGCCCTTCAGCGGCTCGACGAGATCGACAGCCGTGGTCCTGATCGAGCCCGACGTGTCTGCCCTCGAATGGATCAAGGCCGCGATCGCGAATGCTTTCGGCCGCGTGCATGTCTTCCAGCAGGCGGAGCAGGGACTCGCACGCATCCGGCAGTACCTGATTCGCGGTGAGCGTCCGATCGTGTTGATCTCGACGAAGGTTCCGATCGATCCGCTCTCCGGGATCCATGGTCTGGCGGATTTCGTGAGCCGCCTGAAGGCGCAGTCGAAGCAGCTGATCGTTCTTGCCCTGATCGAAGCGGCGACCGAGGCGGAAGCCGGAGCGGAGGTCCGTCCACCCGCGGTTCCGTCCGCCTTCGACGGCAGCTTGTCGCGTCCGGCGTCGTCGCGATTGGGGAAGTGCGACGAGCCGGAGCGGGCGGCGGCCGCGCGGGCCCTGAACGAGCAGCTCCACGCGCTGCTCGGCGTTCCCGTCGAGCCGCGGGATCCGGTCTCCTCCGAGGCTCGCGACGGGAGCGATCCGGCGATCAGTCTCGAAGACCTGAAGACCGTGACACGAACGCTCCAGGAAGCCTCGTCCCGCGGTGAAGTCCTGCCGGTCGTGCTCGAGTTCGCGTCGGGACTCTTCCGACGGGTCGCGATCCTGGTCGTTCGCGACGAGAAGGTCTTCGCCATCGCCGGTCGGGGGTTTCCCCTGCTCGAGGTCGATCCCCTCGGAAACAGTGCGTCGATCGCGGTCGACGCGGCCGCGCCAGGTTGGATCCGCCAGGCACTCGACACGGGCGAGCCCCTTCGAGGGGGGCCCGCGACGCCTGCGGATCGCGAACTCCTGGCCCGGATGGGTGGGCCCGAGCCGGCCGAGGCCTATCTCGGGCTCATCGAGAGCGGCGGGGCGATCGTCGCGCTGCTCTATGGCGACCAGGGCCCCGATGGGGACGCTTTTCCGGATACGAGCGGTCTGGAGGTGGTTCTTCACCACGCTGGTCTGGCCCTGGATCGCGCCGCTCTCGAGCGAGCGCTCTGGGAGGTCGACGAACAGGGGTCATGAGCCCCCGTCGGGCCGCTTCGGTGGCTCGGCTCACGGGGACCGGGGCGATCGTCGGACGGGGCCCTTCCCGCGTCCTCCTCGTCCGGTTCGGGATCGCTCGTTCGGCGATCGTGTCCTCAAGACTGCCTCTCCCTTGCCGATACGTGAAGTCTGGATCATGAGAGCGCGTGGTCGCTTCTGGAGACGGATTTGAAGCGTATTCTGGTCGT
>DRKE01000529.1 GCA_011051925.1 Deltaproteobacteria bacterium | reverse complement strand
GAGCGCCAGGGGTGTCGGGATCTCGATCGTCGAGGTTCCACCAGGCCCACCGGTTCTCGCCACCCTGACGGCGGAAATCTCGGGCAGTCCCGATGTTCCCTACGACCGGATCCGCGAGGGTGCCCTGGCTCTCGAAGAGCGACTCTCTCTCGAACCGGGTGTCAGGGACGTCAATTCGACGGTCGAAGCCGACTCGCCGCGAATCCTCTTCGTGACGGACCAGGAGAAGGCCGCGCTTTCGGGGGTCGCCGTATCGGATGTCGCGGCCACCGTCGAACTCGCGCTCGATGGAAAGGATGCGACCTGGCTGCATGTGGCCGCAGAAGTGAATCCACTGCCCGTTCAACTCCGGTTGCCCCGCGCGACACGGTCCGGACGGAGCTCCCTGCTGGCGCTCGCCGTCAAGGGGCGGCCTGGAATCGTCCGGGTCCGTGAGAGCGGGGGCGTCCGGGACGCACCGACCCCGGTGGTCCGACTGGGCGAACTCGGACGCTTCGAAACGAAGACCGCGGAGAAAGCCATCTATCACAAGGACCTCCGACGTGTCGCCTTCGTCTATGCGGAACCCGTCGGGCGGGCACCGGCCTCGGTCGCCGCGGACGTCGAGGCCGATCGCATGGCGGGCTCGTCGACGATCGAGGCCTCCGCATCCGACCCGCGGAATTCCCGCCCGCTCTGGCAACGGACCTATCTCTCGAACGGTGGAGGCATCGCCTGGAAATTGCCGCCGGGAACCGACGTCGACTGGCTCAGTGAAGGAGAGCTCGAAGTGACCCGTGACGTATTCCGGGATCTCGGAATCGCGTTCGGCGTCGCCCTTCTCGGCATCTATGGAATCCTCATCTACCAGACGGGCAGCTATGCGATGCCCCTGATCCTGATGATCTCGATTCCCCTCACCCTGATCGGGATCATGCCGGGATTCTGGCTGCTATCCCTCGTCTTCGGAGAGGATGTAGGCGGTTTCGCCAATCCGATCTTCTTCACGGCGACGGCGATGATCGGCATGATCGCGCTATCGGGCATCGCCGTACGCAACGCGATCCTGTTGATCGAATTCCTTCATGTCGAGCTTCGTCGCGGCGTCCCCCTGAGAAAGGCAACGCTGTTGGCGGGGGCCGTGCGGACACGGCCGATCCTGTTGACAGCCGGCACGGCCCTGCTCGCCGCGATTCCGATCACCCTCGATCCGATCTTTTCCGGGCTCGCCTGGGCACTGATCTTCGGACTGCTGGTCTCGACGGCATTCACGCTGGTCGTCGTGCCCGCAGCCTACTATCGGGTCTATGTCGATCGACCCGGACATGGGCTGAAACAGTTCCCCCCCAGCAAGGAGACGGCATGAACGAAACGACGCGAAAGGGTCTCGAGGCAGCTCTGGGCGTGGCCTTCCTGACGGTCGCGCTCGTCTGGCTGTCGGGGGGGTTCGAGGAAAAGATCGGGCCGACCGAGGTGACGATGACACAGGAGCTCGTCCCGGCCAGCGAAATCCGGACCGTCACGGCAGAAGAGGTTCAAGTCGTCGAGTGGGCCAGCGGTGAAGTGGCGTCGGCCCGTCATACCTCGGTCGCGTCACGGGTCCTGGCGCGAATCGAGGAGATTCGCGTGCGTGCGGGAACCCGGGTCGAGGAAGGGGACGTCCTCATCACGCTCGATGCCCGGGATCTTCGGGCCCAGCTCGGAAAGGCGAAGGAAGCCCTGCGCGCCGCCGAAGCCCGGCTCGAACTCGCGGAGCGTGAGTATGAACGAACGCAGGAACTCTTCCGGACCGGTGTCGCCCCCCAGCGACAACTCGACGAGGTGCTTTCCCGACTTCGCGCCGCACGCGCCGAAGTCGCGGGTCGGAAGCAGGCGCTCGAGGAAGCGCGGACCGCGGCCTCTTTCGCCGAGATCCGCTCTCCCGTGACGGGGCGGGTCATCGATCGCCTTGCGGAACCGGGAGACACCGCCGTTCCGGGTCGCCCCCTGCTTCGGATCTATGATCCCACCCTGCTCCGCGTCGAAGCCCCCGTTCGCGAATCGCTGGCCGTGCGCCTCGGGATCGGGAATGTCCTCCAGGTCGACATCCCCGCACTCGACAGAACGGTCGAGGGACGAATCGACGAAATCGTGCCCTTCGCCGAAAGAGGCGCCCGAACGCTGCTCGTCAAGGTCAGCCTTCCCCGAAGCGACGCGAGGCTGTTCGCGGGCATGTACGCTCGGGTCGCGATTCCCGCCGGTAAGCGCCTTCGGATGTTCGCTCCCGATGGGGCGATTGCACGCGTGGGACAGCTCGAGTTCGTGACCGTCGTCGATCCCGAAGGCCATCCCGAGCGTCGACTCGTGAGGACCGGCGAAACGAGGGTCGCCGGCGAGGGAGAACCGGCCCGGGTGGAGGTCCTCAGCGGGCTGGTCGCGGGTGAACGGATCCGGCTGCCCGATCCGCCTGGCGGAGCACGGGACGAGCCGACGCGGGGCGGCGGATCCGCGTCGGCCGCCGAGGACTCCGTCATGGAGACGGACAGCTCTCCGCCCCCGGCCGAAGCCGTAGCGGCGGTCTCTGAGCTTCGGAAACGACTCGGGAAGGCCCTCGGAACCGCTCTTTCGAAGGGGCCCGCCGAAGCGATCGGGACCTGCCATGCGGAAGCGCCGCGAATCACGGCCGAGACCTCGTCATCCACCGTTTCGGTGGGTCGGACCAGCCATCGATTGCGGAACCCGGAGAATGCACCAGCCGATTGGATGAAGCCTCTCCTCGATGACTATCGCGAACGAGAACCGGAACCCGGAAGCTTCCGGACGGTCCGTCTATCGGAGAATGAGACGGGATACGTGGAACCGATCTACATCAAGCCACTCTGTCTGACCTGCCACGGAGAGAACGTGGCACCCGAGATCCTCGCACTCATCCGGGAGCGCTATCCCGAGGATCAGGCGACCGGGTTCCGTCTCGGCGACTTCCGGGGACTCTTCTGGGCCGTCGTTCGGGATCAAGGGTAGAGGACAGCCCGATTCAGGATGCGACGAGCTTCTCCAGCTCGGGACGCAGCCGATCGATCTCCGAACGGAGGGCCGCGAACGCCGATTCGACGCCTTCCAGATCCCCATCCCTTCCCATCCGCTCGACCCGATAGGCGGCCTCGACGGTCGATCGCGCATGAAAGTTGCTGGAAGCGCCCTTGAGCTGATGGGCAGACCGCCTGATCGCATCCCCGTCACGGCTCTCGATGGCCGCCTCGACCTGGTCGAGCAGGCCGGGTAGATCCGACAGATAGAGTTCTGCCATCTCGGCCAGGAGTTCGTCGTCGTCGCCAAGGGCTGCCCGGGCTCCGGCGTGATCGAAGACGTCGCATTCTGCCAGGGGCTTTTTCATGGACATGACTCCTTCTTCTTCATTCCCTCGTACGCATCGGGTCGCGATCCGGGAGGTGATCCTCCGGAATCCGGCTCGCGATCGACCGTCTCATGCATGTGTCACTCCCGTATCGACGCGGCGCTCGAAATCATGAACCCGAACTTCGCCTGCTTTCACCGACCCGGCATTTCCGGAATCGGAATGAGGTTCGCCCGCCTTGTCCCCAGACGAGGTCGGGTTTCCCTCCCAGGATCCGATTCGTCGGAAGACCGCAAGGGATCCTCTCGACTGAGGGCTCGGGTGGCCACTACCCTCCGGACCATTTCCCGAGCATCTGCTCGAGAGCGGAAAGCGAGATCGGCTTCGTCGTATAGTCGTCCATTCCTGCGTCGAGACAGCGCTCGCGATCGCCCTCCATCGCGTTCGCGGTCATCGCGACGATCGGAATCCGTCGATCCGAGGCTTCCTCTTTTTCCCGGATCGCACGTGTCGCTTCGTAGCCATCCATGTTCGGCATCTGGCAATCCATGAAGACCAGATCGTATTCTCCCTTGAACAACCGTTCGACGGCCTCCTGACCATCGTTTGCCACGTCGACCTCACAGCCGAGACGCTCGAGCATGCGCAGGGCCAGCTTCTGGTTGACGCGATTGTCCTCCGCCACCAGTACGTGGAGGCCCGTGCCCGCCTTCGCGGATTCGGCTGGCGACTCGATCGGCTCTGCCATGCGAGAAGCCAGTGCTTCCGACAGGTCGGATCCGGTCAAGAGCGAGGGTGGCGGCGTCGGAGACGCTCCCTTTCCCGAGGCCGCGAGCGCCAGGGCCAATTGTCTCGGCGTAAGCAACGGCGGGAGAAGGGCCGACCATCCGGCCTCCAACAGCGTTTCTTCCCTTCCCTTCCAATTCGCATCGCTCAGCAGGATCGCCGCGGTCGTCCCGTCCGGCCCCTCCCGACGCAGCTCGAGGCCCAGACCGATCGCATCCGTCTGGATCGACCAGTCGTCGACGAGCAGGAACTGGAAGGGTTCGGAAGCCTGCGCCGCGGCCCGCAACTTCGAGATGGCCTCGTGCGGCGAGTCAGCCTCTTCGCCATCCATCCCGAAATCCCGGACGTAGTCGCCAAGCGTCCGACGTTGTTCAGCATTCGCAGCGACGACGAGGATGCGCCGGCCCTTCAGGCCTTCGGTCCCAGGTCCCTCTTCCCGGCCGGACGTCGGTTCTGCGAGCGGGAGAGTGAACCAGAATGTCGATCCGATCCCGGGTTCGCTCTCCACACCGATCTCGCCGCCCATCAGTTCCACGAGTGTCCGACTGATGGCGAGTCCCAGCCCGGTACCCCCGTATTTCCGCGTCGTCGAAGCATCCGCCTGGGTGAAGGCATCGAAGAGGCCGCTCCTGGCCTGCTCGGGGATTCCGATTCCCGTGTCATGGACGGCGATCCGTATGGAATTCCGCCCCTCTTCATGCGCCATCACGTCCGTTTCGACGAGCACATGGCCCGACGCCGTGAACTTGATGGCATTGCTGACGAGATTCGTGAGGATCTGTCGGAATCGGACCGGATCCGCCTTCAGCATGGTCGGGACGTTCTGGGGATGACGAAGCAGGATCGCGACACCCTTGTCCTCGGCTCCGGTCCGAAGCAGTCCGAGGACATCGATCGCGACCCGCTGCATGTCGAACTCGCGAGACTCCAGCTCGACCCGACCCGCCTCCAGCTTCGAGAGATCGAGGATGTCGTTGATCAGCGTCAGCAGGATCTCTCCCGAAGAGGCGATCGTCTGGGCGAATTCCCTCTGCTCTGGATCGAGGTCCGTATCGAGGAGGAGCTCGGTCATTCCCAATACGCCGTTCATCGGTGTACGGATCTCATGGCTCATGTTCGCCAGGAAACGCGACTTTGTTTCCGCCGCCTTTTCGGCCTTCTCCCGTGCCCGGATGAGATCCTCCGTCATCTGCGCGAGAGCCGTCGCCTGCAGCTCGACGCGATCACGCGAGGACTCGACATCGGCCAGGCTCCTGATCAGCTCCGCCTGGGTCTCCTTCAGCTTCGTGATGTCCGTTCGCACGGCGATGTAGCGATTCACACGACCGAGTTCGTCCCGCCCGGGCAGGATCGTCGTATCCACCCAGAAGAACGAACCATCCTTTGCGCGATTGCAGAGTTCGCCGTGCCAGATGTCCCCACGCCGGATCGTGTCCCAGAGTTCGTCGTAGTACGCCGGGGAATGGCGCCCCGAACGGAGGATCTGATGCCGCGACCCGATCAGCTCCTCTCGACGATATCCGCTGACCTCCACGAAGCGATCGTTCACATAGAAGATCCGGCCATCGATGTCGGACATCGAAACCAGGGCATGCTTCCCGAGCGCCTCGGTCTGGAAGCGCAACTCCTCGTCGGCGTACTGGCGCTCGAGTACCTGGCTGAGCTGGCTTCCGAGAACCTCGGCCACGAAGAGGACGCCCTCGTGATCCGAAACGGGGCGGGACTTGAAGAACTCCAGGACGGCGATGACCTTGCCCTTGACCTGGATACCGAATGCAAAGGCGCCGCGAATACCGAATTCGCGGTCGTGCAGGACGGGAAGGGATTC
>DRKE01000528.1 GCA_011051925.1 Deltaproteobacteria bacterium | reverse complement strand
TCCCCACACCCATTCCTTCATCATGAATGCGGCAGAAGTGGCTGACCAGATCGATGCATTCCTGCGACGGGGGCGTTTCCTGCGAAGGGAGAGTGAAGCCTGCCCTTCCTGGGGTCGGGATCAGGATGTTGGGTGAACCACCCATGTGTCGCTGGGGGGAGCGTACCCTGGGCAGGTGCGTCGTTGTCTGGCAGGGGCTGCAACGGGGCGGGTCTGAAGGATCCGGGCAGGCCGATCGCGTTCTGGCGGGCCGATTCCCGATCGACTATCCTGCAGGCGCCCAGAGATGCAGACCTGCCTGATTCCCCCTCCGAATTTCACCCGTTCTTCAGTTCGAGATTGAGTTCGAGTCGATCGGCAGCCTGGCGCCGAGCCCAACCGGGAATCCGTTTCCGGAGTCGGCAAGGGTTTCCCACGCTTCGCGAGATCGCGTGAGAAGCAGGGGGTGGGTCGGGTGGTGATGGTCTTGAAAGCACGTCGCGCTCCAGCTGGGAGCGGGCGGAGAACGGATCGATCCTGACGGCGCATCCCTGGCTTTCGTCTCGATGACGAGGGTCGGGGGCGGCGGACGCTCGAAGACGGAATTCGAGGTCCGACGTGGTGGTGGACAGGATCGGACATGCGCCCGGCAGAGGACGGAATGAGGTTCCTCGTGTCGGGCACGGAGTGAGTTTGTGAAGAAGATCTATGTTGGCAACCTTCCCTGGAGCACGACGGACGAAGACCTGAAGGAGCTTTTTTCGACCTATGGAACGGTCGAGTCCTCGGCTGTGGTGAGTGATCGGGAGACCGGTCGTTCGCGTGGCTTCGGCTTCGTCGAGATGGCTCCAGCTGATGCCGACAAGGCGATCAGCGAGCTGGACGGCCGTGACTACGGCAACCGTGCCCTGCGCGTCAACGAGGCGCTCGACAAGCGTCGCGGTGGCGGCGGCGGTGGTGGCGGCGGAGGCCGCTGGTAGCCTGCAGGAAATCGAGATGAGCCCCGATCCCTCGTTGGGATCGGGGCTCATTCCCATCCGATCGGGTGCGCGCGGGGATCAGTGCCCGGGTGTAGACGGCGCCAGAATGTCGTGTTTCGCGAGAGAGGGCGAGCCGGCGGAGAGCCCCTTCAGGAACTGGTCCAGGCGCGCGAGATCACGCGGCGACGTGCCGTCGAATTCCAGCCCGTAGCCCGGCGCCTCGAGCTTGTCGCCCTTCGCGGGGCGCAGTTGGCGTCGCGTCCACACGACGCGCGCCGTGAGCTGGAGTTCTTCGCCGGAGGGCAGGTCGATCGCCACGATGACCCGTCGCCCGGCCGAAAGGGGCTCCCAGGATCTCAGGTAGGCGCCCCCACGCGAGAGATTCGCGGTGGTTTCCTCGGCGCTCCGGAAGAAGGGCTTGCCCGTGATGGGATCGCATTCGGGGTCGACCGTCGTGATCCTGACGGGGACCGACGTCGCCACCCTGGGATATCGCTGTTTGCCCGTATTCGCTTGTCGCCATTGCCCCATCGCCAGACCCCCCTGCTAAAGGCTTGCATCGGTGGCCCGGGAGCGATCTTGAGCCGAGCGGCCTTCGGGGTCCACTCGAAACATCGAGGGAGCCGGTCGGAGGCTGGATCCAGCTGCGTTGTGGCAAAAAAGCCTCATTTCGGGGCTCGGGAGGCTGACCGATGGATCGTGTAGCTGCTCCGGAGCGCGACCTCGAAACCCGACGGGCGTGGGTTCTCTCTCCCTCGGTGGTCGGGACGACGTGGACTTGCAGTAAGGGCGTCTAGATCCCCAGGCCGAGAAAAGGGAAGCGGATGGCTTCGCTCTCGAGGCCGGTCTTCTCAGAGCCATCGAAGAGGACGTCATTCGCCGCTCCGGCCGCGGCCTTCTTCCTGGCGGATTTCTTCTTCGCGGCCTTCCGGTATTCGGTCAAGGCCTCGGCGCTCCGGCTGAGGTCGTTCGGAACGAAGGTCGCCACTTCGGCCTGTTTTGCGCGTTTCTCACACATTTCCTTCAGGAGGGCGGTCGTCAGTCGTTTGCCTTCGATTCTTCCGCCCCTCCCGAGCGTGCAGAGGAGGGGCCCGTCGGCATCGCCGCGATAGTCCATCCAGTCTTCGAGGCAGATCAGCTCGTCGTTCGTCAGCTCCACCCGCCGACCGCGACCGCCGGCGGTGCTTGGACGGGAGACGATGTTGCAGACCCCCGTCTTGTTGTTGAACCGCACGCTATCCAACGTCAACCGTGTGATTTCCGCGATCCGGAGACCGCGGTAGACGAGGGCGAAGAAGACCGCATCCCGGGCGCCTTCGGCGTTGCCGCTCGTGTTGCAGGCGGCGATCAGGGCCCGGAGTTCTCCATCGCCGAGCAGGCGTCCAGCCGAACTCCGGCCCGCCTTCCGTCGCTTCGCCGCCGGGGTCTTGCCACCGGCCGGCGCGTCCGGGTCTGAGGGGACGAAGCCGAGTTCCGAACACTCGGCGATCACCCGGGTCAGGGTCGTCCGGATCTTCTGGACCTGGCTGGGCGGATAGCTGTCGGGAACGACGCGGTAGCTGCGGGTCGTATCGCGTCGACATCGCAGGGCCTCGATGCGGCCGGGGGCGCCCTTCTCCTTCAAGATCGTCAGCGCCGCGGCACCATGGTAGGGGCGGACCTGCTGCCATGGGAATTCGACGCTGTCACATCGTCCGCCGCTGATCACGGTGGCGAGGGTTTCGAGGGCCTCCTCGGCAAAGCGTCGACTCTCGTCGTTCCGGCAGGTATTCAGGTATCTTTCTGCGGCGGTGCGTCCCTTGGCGACTTCGGCGGGATGGAGCAGGAAGTCGATCGCGGCCTGGGGGGAGATTCTGGGAGGCGTGGTGGCCCGCCCGCCCGCCTCGCCGACGGGCTCTTCCGTTTCCGGGGCTTCGGCGGTCGCTCCGGTCCGGGCGGCTTCCGCAAACCCGTCGGACAATTCGATTCCTGCGTCGTGGTTTCGGGTGGCCTGACTGGAGGTGAGCGGGGGGACTTCGGCGGCCACGGATGATTCCTCCATTCGGATGGGTGGTTGACTGACCCGGGGTTCGTTTATCGTCGATCGTCCGGGGCGATGTCAAATCAGCTCGGTGGCTCCGTGGTCTGGATCGGGTTTTCTGGTGTAGAATCAGACAGTTCCCCTGGGCTTCGACAGATTCCCAAAGGGATGTTGATTGTCGATTCACATTCGGGTTTCCCTTGGGAATGAGAAAGCGACCATGGCCAGGGACCAGGAGCGGCGCGCGGAAGGGTCTTCTCGAGGGTTGCTCGAGCGGGGTTTCTTCGACGGATTCGCGTGGTCGATCCCGGTTGCTTTTGCACCGGCGATCGCTGCCTTCCGCTTCGAACAGGGGGATGTGCTCTACCGCGACAGGGCGGCCTACGACCCGCTCGAAGGAAGGATTCCCAGAGGACTGAGGGCGATCCAGGTCCTTCATCCCGCGCGGACCGGTCGGTCGGCGCTGAGCGATTCCGACGGCGACCGACGGCTTTCGAGCTGGCAGAGCGAAATCAACGTCGATCTCATCGATCTGGCTTCAGGTCGGCATGATTCCCGGGTGATCTCCCAGGGGCAGTTGCTGACCACGCTATGGCGGGGTGACGAAGGCTGGCTCGAGCCGGGAAGAGGTGAGCCTCCCCTTCCGCTTCCGGCGCGGGTGGTCCACCAACGCCTCGAGCAGGCCCGGGCCGCCTTTGATGCCCGTCAACGGACGAAACGCGGGGTCCGCTTCCTCTTCGTCGTCGACCTGGCCAGCGATGCGTCGCGCATCAAGGCGCGCAACATCGAAGACGCGCTCGGCGAAGCAGGGGATCTCGAGTCCATCGAACTCCCGCTCGACGAGGCTGGAATCGAGGAGGCCGAACACTTCCTGCCGACCGTCGTGGTTCGTGCGCTCCTCGTGCCCGGTCGGACGTCCGGAGAGATCCTGCCGATCCTGCGCATGAGTCTGTATGGCGGTCGATCCGATGAAGAGGCGACTTCGGCGGATTCGGAAGAAGGGTCGACCGTCTCGGACCGGTTCTCGATCGGGCGTCACGGTCTGCTCGAGGAGATCGGTTGATCACCCGCGCCAGGCGACGCTACTCGATCAGGATGGATGCAGAGCGGATGAAGAGGGGACGGGTCGGCGGCGCCGGATCCCGCGGACGCCCCAGGGCTTCCATCTTGCGGATCGTTTCGAGACTCTCCTGGGATTCGGCCTTGCCGTAGACCGTGTGCCGGTTGTTGAGGGACGGCGTCGCACGGAACGTGATGAAGAACTGGCTGCCATCGGTGCCGGGACCCGAATTGGCCATCGAGAGGATTCCGGGCGCATCGTGGACGGCCGTATCGTCGAATTCTCCGGCGAAGCGATATCCGGGGCCGCCCCGACCATTGCCGAGGGGATCGCCGCCCTGGGCCATGAAGCCCTTGATCACGCGATGGAAGAGCAGTTTGTCGTAGAACCCGAGGCGCGTCAGGTAGATCGTGCTGCTGACATGCATGGGAGCCACCTCGGGGAGCAATCGGAAGCGGATCTCGCCGACATTCGTATCGAGTT